>NZ_CALVGO010000087.1 GCF_944327125.1 uncultured Faecalicoccus sp. | reverse complement strand
GTTGGGCACATCATTGAAGATTTGATAAAAAAATAATGCGTCATCATAAACGACGCATTATTTTATTGTCTCTTTGATTTTCTGGGCGATACCCTGTGCATCCAGGTGATAGTATGCCAACAGATCCTTTGGCTTTCCGCTGCGCCCAAATGTATCTTCCAAACCTATACTGTAGTGTTTTACAGGCAGCCCGAGCGGAGAGAGCACCTCACTAACGGCACTTCCCAGTCCTCCGATCACATTGTGTTCTTCCACCGTGAAAATCACTTCATGTTTCTTGGCGGTCTCAATGATCAGATCCTTATCAATCGGTTTGATCGTAGAAATGTTGATCAGGGTCGGTTCGATCCCTTCCAACAGTTCCAGGGCCTTCAAAGACTCCTGCACCATCAGTCCGGTAGCAACGATAGCCACTCTGGAGCCTTCTTTCAGGACATTTCCCTTGCCGTATTCCCATGTATAGTTTTCATCATAGACATCTTCCACTCCCAGACGTCCCAGACGCACATAACAAGGTCCATCGATCTTGGCGATCTTTTGGATCACTTCCTGTGTCTCTCTGGCATCACAGGGCTGGAACACCTTCATATTCGGGATCGAACGCATGATGGCCAGATCTTCCACACTCTGGTGGCTGGCTCCATCTTCTCCTACACTGATCCCGGCATGGGTCGCACAGACCTTTACATTCAATTTGGGATAACAGATGCTGTTGCGGATCTGTTCGAAAGCACGCCCCGCCGCAAACATCGCAAAGCTGGAGGCGTATACGACTTTTCCGCTGGCCGCCAGTCCGGCTGCCACGGCCATCATATTGCCTTCGGCGATTCCCATATTGAAATGTCTTTGAGGACATGCGTTCTTCGCATCGATCGTTTTTGTGGATTTCGTCAGGTCGGCATCCAGTACAACGACATTCTCATTCTCCTTGACCAGTTGGGCCAGGGCCTTTCCATATGCTTCTCTTGTTGCAGTTGCCATATTATTCACCATCCAATTCCTTCATTGCCTGTTCGTATTGTTCTGTATTCGGTGCACTTCCATGCCAGGCATAATTGTTTTCCATAAAGGAGACGCCCTTCCCCTTTATCGTATGGGCAATGATGACCGTCGGCTGCCCTTTGACTTTCCTTGCTTCTTCAAAGGCTTTCTTGATCTCATCAAAATTGTGCCCATCGATTTCTACCGTGTGAAAGCCAAATGCCTCAAATTTTGACTGGAACGGCTCCGGTCCGATCACATCGGCAATATTGCCATCGATCTGCAGGTGGTTGTAATCCAGGATCAGGCAAAGATTGTCCAGCTTATAATGAGAGGCAGCCATGCAGGCTTCCCAGACTTCGCCTTCCTCGCTTTCTCCATCTCCCAATAGACAATAGATTCGATGGTCATTATTGTCCAGCTTATTGGCCAGGGCCATCCCCACAGCACAGGAGATCCCCTGTCCCAGAGAACCGGTCGACATATCAACGCCCGATACATAATTCATGTTGGGATGCCCCTGCAGCTTGGAATCGATCTGGCGGAACCCCTTCAATTCTTCCTGGGATATGAATCCTTTCTCACAGAGAACGGCATACAGTAAAGGCGAGGCATGCCCTTTGCTCAGGACAAAACGGTCACGGTCGGTGGTATCGACATTCTCTGCACTGATATCCATTTCTTCAAAATACAGGCAGGTCAGTATATCGGCTCCTGACAGGGATCCTCCCGGATGCCCTGACTGAGCGCAATAGATTTGTTTCAATATATTCTTGCGCACCTGCAGTGCGTGCTTTTGTAGTTGGTTCATTGAATCACTCCTTCTTTTTTTATTGATTTAAACAATAATGAAGATGGGCCGAGGTCTCCATTTCTGAAATCAGATCAAATACATTCATGACAGAGGATCCCGATACGATCAATCCATGCCGTTCCATCAAATACAAGTTCGTTTTCTCATTCATTTGAGTCATAAACGATTCAAACAACTCTTGGGAACCGGGTGCAAAATAAGGGACCCACCCTATATGATTTTTTGTTTTTATTGAGAGATAAGGGGTCGTTATTAAAAGATCTTTAAAAAGTTCTTCTTTTTGTCGAGCCTGACAAGTCAGTAAAGTTGAATAAAAACTATGGGTATGGAGCACGGCCTGGTTACATTCATTCAGCCGATATAGATATAAATGCAACGGATATTCTTTACTCGGTTTTCCTTCAAGAATTTCCCCATGGATATCAAGTATCGCGAAATCTTCATTGGTTAAATTGCCAAAGCAGCTGCCGCTTTTGGAAATATAGATCTTATCTTCCTGTTTAAAACTGATATTTCCTGTACAGCCCGTTACCATGCCCTGATCAAACAACGTATGAGCAACCCATAACGTTTGTTCCATTTTTGTGTTCTTACACATATACATCCTCCAAAGCTCTTATGAAAAAATCATCCTGACCAAAATTGCCCGATTTTAATATCAAACAAAGATCCAAAGATGGATGGGGAATAAGAGCCGGGACTCCTGGAGCAATCGACTGCCCTACGGTAAACTGTTCAAATCCAAGTCGTTTTAAAACCGCTCCTGATGTCTCTCCGCCTGCGACAACGATTCGATCAAATTGTTTTTCAAGACAAAACCGGGCAAGTTCAGACATGAACTCTTCCATGATTTTGGCATCGGATTCAAAACCTTGTTTGGTTCGCAAGACCGACATGTCTTTCTCGACTGCATCGCTATAGAGTAATACAGGAACTTTCGCATTCAATATAAATTCTCCCGCTTTTTCTACATCCATTTCCTGCGCGG
>NZ_CALVGO010000086.1 GCF_944327125.1 uncultured Faecalicoccus sp. | reverse complement strand
CAAAAAGGAAATCATAAGTATTTTTGATTTTGGTAAAAAATTGGTATTTGAAAAGGATCTTAGAGTCTGAGCTCCCAGACTTTAAGATCCTTTTTAATTTATTAATACGATGTTTAACAAACAATTATTATTAATTTTATATGCTTAGATTTCATCAATTTATATAAAATATTAATACTCAAAAATTAAGTGCAATCAATATACTTGAGTATTCCAATGGTTGAGAGCCACTTCGTCCAATAGAGAGAGCCAGCCAATCCATTGGAGTGAGCCATAGAATCCAACAGGCAGAGCCACTTGACACAGCCCTGCCTACTTTTTATTTTTTCAGTTTCGAATATTCTTCTCTCATAGATTTTCCTTGTAAGAATATCTTGTATGAGCTATTGATGATTCGATCCAGTATGGCTTCTGCTACTGGCCCGTTGCCCAGCTTCTCCAACCATCCTTCTGGTGTCCATTGGGAACAGAGAATCGTTGATTTTCTGTTCGTTCGTTTTTCGATCACTTCGAGGATGTCGTTTCGTTCCGATTCATTGACAGATGTCAAAAGGAATTCATCTATGATCAATAAGTCAATTTTTGAGATCTGTTTTAGATAATCTCTATATCTCCCTTGAATTCTAACTGCTTCGAACTCGGACAGTAATTCTGGCATCCGTATATATCGCGCCTTATATTTTTCCATACAGGCATGTACTCCGAATGCACATCCAAGCCATGTCTTTCCACATCCGGATGCTCCAACGATTATGATGTTCAATCCGTTCTTTACATATTCATTTGTACTCAATGATTCTATTGTACCTCTGTCAATGTTTCTTTCCGGTCTGTAGTCCACATCGTTTATATTGGCATTGGAATCATAAAATTTTGCCATTTTAATATTCTTTTGGATCGTGTTGTTCGTTCTGGAATCATATTCCATATCGACCAGCCTCTTTAACCTCACCTCAAAACTATCTTCCTGATCGCTCGGTTCCAGGCATTGTCTCTCAAATTCAGAAGCGAATACCGGAAGGCGCATTTCTCGTAACTTCTCCGCGATCTCACTATTTATTGTTTTCATAATATTCTTTTCCTCTCGTCAATGCGTATTTCAAGTTTTCTTCCTTAGGTTCCTGTTTTTCCTTCATATCTTGACCCGATTGTAGAATCAATCTAATATTTTTATAACCGGGCTTGGAGACATGAGCGATGGCCAATGCACATGCATTTTCCAACCTGGTTGCCGTATATTTATCAGAAAGTTTCAACAGCGAAAGACATCCTTTGTAAGCCTGTTCTTCCACCTTGTATCGATTCAACAGTGATTCGATGACCTGATATGTATGGGGACCGATTTCAGCTGCCCATCTTTTGAAACGTTCTCCATTCCAGGTGAACAGTTGATGATTTTCCGGCATATGGTCAATGTTTGTGGAATACTGATTCTTTCTTCCATACAGCCTTTTATGGGAACAGACCAGTGTACGTTTATAATAAACGTCAATATAAGATTTCGTGGACCTAACCTCTACTCTTTTTCCCACATATTCATAGGGAACAGAATAGTTCATCTTATCTACTGCGATGTGATAGTTTAATTGGACCGTTGCCGTCTTCCATTCACTTAGCTCAAAATCCCTTTCAGGAAGAGGTATCATATAATCTTTCTCTTCTTCAAGATAAACCGATTTTCTGGATCCCTCTCGTTTTTGAAATGGACGGTCATTAAACTTTTCCAATTCGATCCATATTGCGTTATTTAATTCATCAAAGGAAAAGAAAGTTCGATTTCTTAAATGTGCCATGATGGAAGTGGTGATCGTATTAACTGTTCCTTCTACAGCGGCCTTATCTTTAGGGGCTCGGATCCTGGCCGGGATAACAGTGGTTCCATAATGATCTGCCATTTCTTGATAGGATTTGTTTAATACAGGATCTTCATATTTTTTATTTGAATCCACTCCCGTCTTAAGATTGTCCGGAACCAGTAGTCTAGTGACACCGCCATAATAACGAAAAGCGTTGATATGACAATCGATCCAGTTTTTCGAGTCCATAGAAGGACATGCCTGCACATAGGAAAACATACTAAACGGAAGAGTTGCCACGAAGAGATAGGCCTTCGTTATTTCGCCAGTATACCGGTCGGTTACTTCCATGGTCTTTCCATCCCAATCAACCATCAACTTATCACCTGGTTTATGATTGATATGCATTGTAAGCCGATGTTTCTTCACGTAATCTGTGTACAGCTTGTAGAAATTACTTCTCTGATAGAATGGTTTCCCAATGGATCTGCACTGTTCCACGTATTCATCCCATAACAGCTGAAGGGTGACTCCCGGTTTCAAAAGCTCTTTATGAATCTTTTCAAAATCCGGTGATTGATAGATCAGGTTCACTGTATCGTTCCCAAACAAATAGGATTCAATTTGATTCTCGTCCATGTTATGGGCCTTCTCCCAATACAGCTGTTTCTGGTCTGCCAATGAAAATATCCGACTGACTGTATTCCTGGATATTTTCAGAGAATCCGCAATAAAGCGTTGACTCTTATTTGAAGCTCTAAGCTTCAAGATTTTCTTTAAATCTCGCATATAAAACACCTCCAATTCCACAAGATATTAAAGAATGCGATAACTATCGCATACATATCTTAAGAAATTAGAGGGTAGAAAAAAACCAGGCTACGCCACCTTGAGAGGATGGCTCTCAAATCGGATTGCCTGGCTCTGTAATTTGGATTAAGTGGTTCTCTAGATTGGAATAAGTGGCTCTATTTTGTCGGATTAGATGGCTCCGCCACTTTGGAATATTCATGTAAAAGCAGAAAACCTGGTTGAATAAAAAATTAATACCGGTAAAGTAAA
>NZ_CALVGO010000085.1 GCF_944327125.1 uncultured Faecalicoccus sp. | reverse complement strand
AACCAGATCGAACCGATGCAGCAGGTGCTCTTAGACAAACATTTCAAGAGAAAACATGGACCAGGTGCCTACTATGGACAAAAATAAATACGAACTGGGTCTGTATGAAAAGTCCATGCCCAAAGAACTGAGCTGGGAGGAAAAACTTACTTTGACCAAAGAAAGCGGTTTTGACTATCTGGAAATGAGCGTGGATGAAACCGATGAGAAACTGGCGCGTCTGGACTGGACCCGCAAACAAAGAGAAGAGGTCATTGCGGCCATGAATCAAACCGGTGTTCCCATCCGTTCGATGTGCCTGAGCGGACACAGAAAGTATCCGCTGGGCTCGAAAGATGAAAATGTTCAGTCCCGCTCCCTGGAGATCATGGAAAAGGCAATCGACCTGGCCTATGATCTGGGAATCCGGATCATTCAGCTTGCCGGATACGATGTGTACTACGATGAAGGCGACAGGGAGACAGAGGCAAATTTTGCCCGGAACCTGAAGACCTGTGTGAAGATGGCGGCCCGCAGGGGTGTGATCCTGGGATTTGAGACCATGGAGACCCCGTTTATGGATACCGTTGGCAAAGCGATGAAATATGTCAGAGACATCGACAATGCGTATCTGGGCGTCTATCCGGATATCGGAAATCTGAAGAACGCTTCCTTATTGTATGGAAAGAGCGTCAATGATGATCTGGCCACCGGAAAAGGGCATATCTTTGCCGCACATCTAAAGGAGACGTTGCCTGGAAAGTACAGGGAGATCCCTTTTGGAACGGGACATACCGAATACCGGGAAAATATCGCTGCACTTTATGAAATGGGCGTTTACCGTTTTGTCGGGGAATTCTGGTATACCGGAAATCCGGCATGGAAAGAAGATCTAAGATTCGCATCTAAATTTTTAAGAGAACAATTAGAACAATAGGAGATCATATGTTAGTCACGATGAAGGAAATATTAGACCGGGCCCAAAAAGAAGGCTATGGTGTCACAGCGCCAAACGTACAAAGTGAAGATACGGTTCGTGCTGTAATTCATGTTGCGGAAGAATTGAATGCACCTATGATCATTGATGTCAATGCGTTCATTCATCCAGATTTGCCTTGGTTTGTTCACATGATTCGTGATCTTGTTCGTACCTCGCCGGTTCCTTTTGCGATCAATCTGGATCATGGTAAATCTTATGAAGATATCATGTTGGGGATCAATTCTGGGTTTACATCCATTATGGTTGACCGCTCCAGCTTACCGTATGAAGAAAACGTGAAACAAACCAAAGAAGTCGTAAAAATGTGTCACGTTTTAGGAATCAGTGTAGAAGCAGAGTTGGGTCATGTGGGACAAGGCCAAAACTATGAAATCGATGGTACTACCAACCTTACTGAACCGGATATGGCAGCCCGTTTTATTGAGGAAACCGGCGTTGACTGTCTTGCGGTTGCCATTGGAACGGCGCATGGACGTTATAAAGGAACCCCGCATATTGATTTTGATCGTCTGGAACAAATTGTTCAGGCATGTCCTGATACACCATTGGTGCTCCACGGAGGCAGCGGGACAGGAAATGAAAATCTTGCTCGCGCGGTTCGACATGGAATCCAAAAGGTCAATCTTGCCACAGAACTGGTGGTTGCGGGAAAAGAAGAATTAGAAAAGTTTATCCAGGATCCTAACTTTGATAAATGGAAACTGATTCCAAGTTTTATCAAAGGCTATGAAGATCGATTGGCTCATTATGTAAAATTGTTTGGACAAGACGGAAAGGCATGGACAAAATAATATGATTAGAATTCAGGATGCCTGTGGAAAGACAGGAAAAGCATTGGCAGTTCGCCTGTTGCCAGATACAGATTTAATTGAAGGGATAGAAGAAGCCTGCCGAAAAAACGGAATCCGGCATGCCTATGTAACTTGTTTTGGAAGTTTTAAACAATGTGGATACATGTATCTTGTGCCTAAGGAAGACGCAAAGGTAAAAGCGGGTTATGGAGATGTCATTACCCGAAATGGACCGGTTGAGTTTTTAAATGGGACAGGAGTGGTCTGCCAGAACAATGACCAGTACGACACTCACTTTCACGCCACGATGTGTGACCGGTACGGAACGGTTTTCGGAGGGCATATTGTAAAAGGCACCACTCCGGCTTTAACCACCGTGGATTTGATCGTGCTGGAAATCCAGGATGTAAAGATGCTTCGTGTTGCCGATGAAGAAACTGCTTTGACACAGTTTTACCCTATTCAAGATGAGCAATAGAAAAATAGGTGTCATAGCGGATGATTTTACGGGGGCTGGAGATGCCGCCAGTATGTTGAAAAAATCAGGACAAAGGGTTTTTTTGTATACAGCGGTTCCTCAAAAAGCGCCAGCGGATTTTGATGCCGTTGTAATCGCATCAAAGACGCGAAGTGTAACGCCGGATCAGGCTGTTTTTGAAATCGAACAAATTCTTGACTTTTTCAATAAAATAGGGATCACTACGATCTATTTTAAATATTGTTCCACGTTTGACAGCACCCCGAAAGGGAATATAGGGGTGATCAGTGATTATTTACTGGAGACACTGGATGTACCTTATACCGTGCTGTGTCCTTCTTTTCCGGAAAATGGCCGAACGGTCATGGAAGGACATCTGTATGTGGATGGAGTTCCGCTGGATCAAAGTCCATTGCGGAATCATCCATTAAATCCCATGTGGAGTTCAAGCATCCGTGAGCTGATGAAACCGCAGAGCCAATATCCATGTTATACAGTGAACATGGATACAATAAATCAAGAGACGATCGAGGAGTGGAAAAAAAGATCGCGTCATTTTTATTTGATTCCGAATTATCAGAACGATCAGGATGCCGTAAAAATTGCGAACTATTTTAAAGATCTTCCTGTTTTAACCGGCGGTTCTGCACTGTTGGAATTTATCTTGGATCGTAAGAATTCAAAGGAAGAAGTTCGACGGATCCATAGTCAGAATTCCGTCATTCTGTGCGGCAGCTGCTCTACACAGACAAGGATACAGATCCAGTATTTTAAGAAGAATGGCGGAACACTGTTTCCGGTCAGTGCTTCTCAGTTGTCCGCGCAGGAAATGGATGTAGAAAAAGCGGGAGAATTTATATTGAATGCGAAAGTTCCTGTATTACTCTATAGCGAT
>NZ_CALVGO010000084.1 GCF_944327125.1 uncultured Faecalicoccus sp. | reverse complement strand
GGAATCATCAAGGTTGATTCCATTGTGGTTTTTGTATCTGGACTCTTGCCCAAAGAGAAAGCCAGGGTTCGTATTCTTAAAGTTTTAAAGAATTATGCGTTTGGAAAAATTGAAGAGTTGCTGGAACGATCTGAAATTCGAAGACAGCCTTTGTGTTCTATTGCCGCTTCTTGCGGCGGCTGTTGTTTTCAGCATGTTGAATATAAAGAACAATTAAGAATCAAGAGCGAATACGTATCCAGTTTGATGAAAGATGTCAAAGTGTATCCGACTTTAGGAATGGAAGATCCATGGTATTATCGAAACAAGGCACAATTTCCCGTTCAGGTGACAAATGGAAAAGTTCAAATGGGATTTTATCGAGCCCATTCCAATCAAATCGTAGATTGTGATCACTGTCTGATTCAGTCAAAAGAGATCAATGAAGTCTATTCTTATATCAAAGAACATATAAAGGTCGAACAAGCTGTAGGCTTGCGCCATATTCTTCTTCGAAGCAATGAAGAACAGGAAGTGCAAGTTGTTTTTATCGGCACTGAAAATCATATATTCGATTTTTCAAAAGAATTGGTGGAACATTTTTCCAATATTGTTTCAATCGTTTTTAATGAAAATCTTAGAAACGACAATGTGATTTTAGGCCAGAGATATGAAGTTTTATTTGGCTCGGATTCAATCACGCAAAACTGTATGGGACAAAATATTCGGCTGCATTTCAAATCATTTTTTCAAGTCAACCCAAAACAGATGGAAGTTCTATATTCGAAAGCAATCGAGAGTGCAAAACTTGATAAGAGCAAACAAGTGATCGATCTATATTCGGGGGCAGGGACGATCAGTTGCATTTTAGCTTTGCATGTAAAAAAAGTGATTGGTGTTGAGATTGTAAAAGAAGCGGTGCAAAACGCAGTTCAAAATGCACAGATCAACCATTTGGAAAACGTGGAATTTGTCTGTGCCGATGTCAGCGACTTTATTCGTTCTTATAAAGAAAAGACGGATGTCGTATTTGTGGATCCGCCTCGAAAAGGCCTGACCCAGACCGGGATCCAGCATATTTCCATGTTGAAGCCGGAAACCGTTGTCTATATTTCGTGCAATCCAAACACACTGGCCCGGGATGCTCTTCTTTTTAAAGAAAAAGGCTATACCCTGAAGAGCGTACAGCCGGTTGATATGTTTTGTCACACCAATGGATTAGAATGTATTGCGGTTTTTGATAATTACCAGATGTAACAGCATTTATCGGTTTTCGAGATAGCAGAATAAAAGTCTTCTTTTGCGATAGTTAAAAGACCTTCTTCTGTCTCACTTTGTATGTCATCTGAAGGGTCGGTAATACAGTAGCCTAAGATATTTCCGTTATCATCGCTGATATACCCGGTTACCAGAACAAAGTGAGTGGAAGTGAATGAGGAGCTTTCGTACAAAAGGGATGTGTCAACATAGATAAATACGGGATCGTTGCTTTCCGTATCCGTTTTTATTCTTTCTTCAAATTCAAGCATTTGTTCATCATTCCAATTCGAAAGATTTTCCAGACGATAACCCACCCGATTTGAGCCGGGAACTTCGTATCCAAAACGATATTTGTTTACAGTACGTGTTAATTTTTCGGAATTCGTGTTATAAGAATCACAAATCTCTGAAGCTAATTGTTCTTGTGAAATGGTATGGCCATGTAAATCAAGCACCATTTTTAAGCAGGCAGGACCCGTATCGTACCCTTCCTCTTGAATCACTCTTTTTACGGGCAGTTGATGTTTGATCCCTTCGATCTCTGGAACGGTTTCCTTAGTTTCTTTGTCATCGATAAGACTTTTTTCTTCTGCTTCATTATCTATTTGACTTTGAAGGATCTGATCTTCTGTATGTGTATTTGATGATAAAAAACTTGAGATAACGAAAAAAGCCAGGAGAGCTCCAACCGCCAAAATTACTAAAATCCCTATAATTAACCAGATTTTATGAGATTTTTTTGGAGGGGCATGGAAATTGGGAGGCATTTCCTGGTTTAAAGGTTTTCCGCAAGAACCGCAAAAAGAAGCTCCGGGAGAATTTTCATAGTTACAATACTTACATCGCATAATCATTGACTCCTTTGATTTTAATATAGCATATATGATTGTATGATTGGAATTTATCCTATTAAAAAAGTTGATTATGTATATAAAGAACGAGAATCATTAATTTCTTTTTGGTTATAGTATTATTGTCAAACTATGATTTTTTCGTTATAATAGGTTGGCATGAGGTCGTGGTGGAATCGGCAGACACGCTACTTTGAGGGGGTAGTGAGCTTAGCTCGTGTGGGTTCAAGTCCCACCGTCCTCACCATAGAAAAGACAAGCCCGTTCAGGGCTTTTTTGTTTCTTCTATTTTTTTATGATAGAATATTTCCAATGATGAGAAGGCAGGGATTTCAATGAAAAATAATAAGGTCATTAAGATCACACTTTATGTTTGTTCACTTTTGGCGCTGGTTTATACCGGCTTCACTTTATTTTCCACATACGAATCTGTAACTGCATATTATGAAGCGTATAATGCGGAAATTGGAGCGATGGATATGATTACATCCTTGATTTCAAACGCTTTTGTTCCGCTCATGTTTGCCGTTGTTCTGTATACTTTGGCATATATCGTAGAAGGGGTTCAATCCATCTATTCAGAGTTTGAAGTGGTTTCTACCGAAGAAAGTTCGAATCGGGAAGCAGAAAATGCCCAGACAGAGCCAAAAGAAGAGGAACAAAAAGCAGAAAATCAAGAGTCTGCATCGGAAGAAGAAAAAGCAAGGGAAGATAAAGAAAAGAATTTAGAAGAAAGTTCAGAGTAAAATCTGAACTTTTTTCATAAGATCCGGATTTTTTTTCGTATTTATTATAGGCAATGTTTTAAGGAGCAAAGGAGAGAAAGAATGCGAAAAAAAATCAGAAAGTATTTGATGATCCTATGCAGTTTATGGATCGTATTAGGAAATATATTGCCGGTTCATGCCAGTCAGGGAAATGTTGTAAAAGTGGAATGTCCGGTGGGGGTAATCGCTGATCCCAATAATAAATGGGCAATCGGCCTTACAAGTGCGACTTCTACAGGCTATTATTCAGCCTTCTATTCAAAATTAAGCATCAATGGGAAAAAGGTGTATTGCCTGGAACCATTGGTTTCTATTGTTGATGGAGCCGGGGATTACCAGGCTTCTGACTTAGCTTCTTATTATGGAAATGCTGCATTGACGCAAAAATTAGAAAGAATATCCGGCTTAGGTTATGGCTTTCAAAACGACTATTCTATGGAAATGGACTTCGCAACGCAAATAAGGATCTGGCAGGAGATTTCTCCGGGATTGATTACAAATATTCACCCTTCCATTCAA
>NZ_CALVGO010000083.1 GCF_944327125.1 uncultured Faecalicoccus sp. | reverse complement strand
GTCTTTATATCCAGGTTTCATTAGGGGGATTTTATGAATCGAGAAGAACTTTTACAAAAAAGCCGTGATGAAAATAAAAAAGGAGACGAAAGAGAGCGCTTATTGAAATACGAATCGTATTCCATCAGTTTTGCGATCCTTGCCGCCAGTTTGATGATCGTTTCCATCCTATCTTATCTAAATGTGATCCAAGGGAAGATCTGGATGGGGGCAGTCACTTTTTCTCTGTACGAATTAACATTGTTTCTGCTTTTTGGATATGGGATCGTATTTGGCCTTTCCCGATGGGTTCTGCTGAAAAGGAAAGGTTCTCTTGTTTGGATCTTGATCGGTTTTGTGGGACTGTCCATGTTGTTTTTGGGAGTTTATGGAGCGGGCCATGCAGGATGAGCTGATCCTAAAGAACCGTTTAAAAGAGGTGCGTCAAGAAAAGAGCCTCTCCCAGGCTGCTTTGGCGAAGATGGTCGGTGTGTCGCGCAATACTATCAGCTCCATTGAGACAGGGCAGTTCAATCCCACCGCGAAACTGGCTTTGATTCTATGCATTGCCCTGGATAAAAAATTCGAAGAGATTTTCTATTTTGACTAAAACAGGCTTTCTTTCTATGGAAAGTCTGTTTTTATGGTACACTATCAGTATCGTAAAGGAGTTTGATCCATGTTTATTGTCACGATCCATGATTTAAACCGATTGCCTGAGATTAAAGAAGCCGGAGCCGATGCCGTGATTTTTGGTGTTGAACAGATCTCGATACGCCAGAGCCTTCTTGTTTCTTTTGATCGAATCCAGGACATCGTTGCCAAGTGTCACCATCTTGGCTTGAAAGCCTATGTCAATGCTCTTCGCTTTTTTATGGAAGATGAGATGGATCTTCTTGAAAAGTTTTTGGAAGTTTGTGCCGTTTCCCATGTGGATGGAATCTATTACAGCGATGAAGGAGTCTACTATTTGGCCAGACAGAGGAAGATGGAGTCCTTGTTGATCTATCAGCCTGAGACTTTGATCACCAATCATAAAGATATTGCGTTTTATCTGGGCCTGGGACTTCAGTCGGTTTCTCTGGCCCACGAATGTTCTTTAGAAGAAATCTTAAAAATGACAGAAACAAACAAAAATGTCGAGATCCTGGTTTCCGGCTATTTTTCGATCTTGTATTCCCGGCGCATGCTGGTGACCAATTACCTGAACGCCATTCGTTCAAAAGAAAATGGGCACGGCCATAAGTTTGACTTGATCGAGTCTACAAGAGAACAGCGAATGCCGATTTTCGAAGACGATTATGGAACACACATATACAGCGAGGCTCCGATCCAGTCCTTTGATGAGTTTTCAGCCTTGAAAAATCATGGAATTGACCGGTTTCGAATCGATTCGCTGTTCTTTGATGATGACTGGACGATTTCTGTATTAAAAGCTTATCAAGAAAGCGGATCGGTTCCCGGATCGAATCACTGGTATTACCAAAAGACGATCAAGAAAAAGGAGAAAAGCCATGAATAAGATAGAACTCTTAGCGCCGGCAGGGAATCTGGAAAAGGCGAAGATCGCGATTTTGTATGGAGCCGATGCGGTCTATATTGGCGGCAAGCAGTTTTCGTTGCGCTCCCGTGCCAGCAACTTCTCCCTGGAAGAGATGAAAGAACTGGTGGATTTTGCCAACAGACACCAGGCTCATGTTCATGTGACGGTCAATATGCTTCCTCATGAAGAAGATCTGGAAGGGTTGGATGATTATCTTTGTGCTTTGGATCGAATCGGTGTTCATGCGATTATCGTATGCAGCCCGTCCATTATGATGCGGGCCAAAGAACTGGGGTGTCAGTATGAGGTCCATGTCTCTACACAGCATTCTTCAACCAATTCCAAGGCGTTGTCTTTCTGGAAAGAAAAGGGAATGGATCGTGTTGTTTTGGCCAGGGAATGTCAGATGGCGCAAATCGAAGCCATCTGTCAGCAGAACATCCTTCCGGTGGAAGTCTTTATCCATGGCGGTATGTGCATCTCTTTTAGCGGCCGCTGTGTGCTGAGCAACCATATGACATTGCGCGATGCCAACCGTGGAGGATGTGCTCAAAGCTGCCGCTGGAAATATCATTTGATGGATCAGGATAAAGAATGCAGTGATCCGTCCAATCTTTTCAGTATGTCCAGCAAGGACTTGCAGGCGGTCGACCAAATCGAAGATTTTATTCGTATGGGTGTAGCGTCTTTAAAAATTGAAGGACGGATGAAAAGCGCCTATTATCTGGCCACGGTGGTCAGCTCGTACCGGTATTTGATCGATCAGATCTATAAAAATGGAAAAGCAACAACGGAAGATCTTCAGCGTGTCAAAATGGAGATATCCAAAGCGGAAAACCGTCCGACAGGGTCCGGTTTTTATAAAGGGCTTCCCGGATATGATGTACAGCTTTATCAAGATCACGATGAAACGGTGACACAGGAATATGTTGCGATCGTATTGGATCATGATCCGCAGACGAAAATGGCCACTTTACAAGTAAAGAATCATTTCTTGCCGTATCAGGATCTGGAGATTTTTGGTCCGCATATTCAAAGTACGACCGTCCATGTCGATGCGATCTATGATGAGAACGATCTGGAATTGAAGGTCTGTAACCAGCCGATGCAGATCGTGAAGACAAAATGGGAGGGTCCTATTGAAAAAAATGCGATGATCCGGAAAATTCGAGTTGTTTAACCTTCGTGATTATGAGAAAATGGTGAAGTTGAAAAGAGGAATCAAGTTATGAAATTATCTCAAAGTTTCTTTTATACATTGCGTGAGAACGCAAAAGACGAAGACAGCACTTCCAGTAATTTGCTGGTGCGCTCGGGAATGATCAAAAAGACATCCAATGGGATCTATATGATCATGCCGATGGGAAAAAAAGTACTTTCGAAGATCGAGAATATCGTTCGTGAGGAAATGGATGCCAAAGGGGCACAGGAACTCTTGATGCCAGCTTTGATCCCGGAAGATGTCTACATCAAGTCGGGGCGAAGAGAAGCATTTGGCTCCAATATGTTTGCGTTGAATGACCGGTATATGAAACGCTATGTGCTGGGACCGACGCATGAGGAACTGTTTGCGCTGGCGGCTTCCATGAATGGAAAGTCGTATAAAGACTATCCGTACAATCTTTATCAGATCCAGACAAAATACCGCGATGAAACGCGTCCTCGTTACGGGTTGATCCGTGTTCGTGAATTTATCATGAAAGATGCGTATACTTTTGATATCGACGAAAAAGGACTGGATGTCGCCTACCAGAAGATGTACGATGCGTATTGCCGTATCTTTGACCGTTTGGATCTGGAATATAAGATCGTTAAGGCCGACACCGGCGCTATGGGCGGTCTTTTGTCGGAAGAATATCAGGCTATCTCGAGCATTGGAGAAGATGTCGTCGTCGGATGTGAAGG
>NZ_CALVGO010000082.1 GCF_944327125.1 uncultured Faecalicoccus sp. | reverse complement strand
CCCAGGCATTTTTTGGAGATCTTGATGGCTTTGGAGATCTTCATAGGGTCATCGTCCATCAGTACGACATCAGCGGCTTCAATGGCGGCATCGCTTCCCATGGCGCCCATGGCGATCCCGATATCGGCCCGGGATAAAACCGGGGCATCATTGATTCCGTCGCCGACAAACGCCAAAGCGGAATTCTTCGGTTTTTTGTTTAGAAGTTCTTCGACTTTTTCTACTTTGTTCTGCGGCAACAGATCGCTGTAGACTTCATCGAGACCTAACTTAGAGGCAATATCGGTGGCCGCTTTTTGGATATCTCCTGTCAGCATGACGGTTTTTTTGATGCCGCAGGCATGCAAAGCTTCAATGGCTTTCTGGCTGGTTGGTTTGATTTTATCGGAAATTACGATATGTCCGGCATAGGCTTTGTCGATGGCGATATGAAGGATGGTGCCGGTATGATGGCATTCGATATAAGGAATATCAAATTCTTTCATCAGCTTGTCGTTTCCAATCTGGATAAGGTGCCCATCCACTTTGGCCTGGATCCCTTTACCGCTGATTTCCTGGATCTCTTTGACACGGCTTCGGTCGATGGCTTTTCCATAGGCTTTCTGCAGGCTTTTTGAGATGGGATGACTGGAGGCACTTTCAGCGAAAGCGGCGTATTCAATGAGCTTTTCCTGTTCCAGCTGGTTATGGTGTACACCACTGACTTCAAATACTCCCTGGGTCAAGGTACCGGTCTTGTCAAAGACAACGATTCCGGTCTTTGACAGCGTCTCCAGATAGTTGGAACCTTTGACCAGTACACCGGCTTTGGAGGCACCGCCGATCCCGGCAAAAAAGCTTAACGGAATGGAAATCACCAGAGCGCACGGACAGCTGATGACCAAGAATGTCAAAGCCCGATAGATCCATGAATACCAGTTTGGATCATTGTGCATGATCATCGAAACAAGCGGCGGCAATACCGCCAGGGCCAGAGCGCTGTAACATACGGCCGGGGTATAGATCCGGGCAAATTTTGAGATAAAATCTTCCGAGCGGGATTTCCGGGAGCTGGCGTTTTCCACCAGATCCAGGATCCTGGAAACGGTGGATTCACCAAATTCCTTTGTGGTTTGGATCTTTAATACACCGGTCATATTGATGCATCCGCTGATGATTTCCTGACCATCGTGAATATCGCGAGGCACGCTTTCGCCGGTAAGGGCACTGGTGTTCAATGTGGAAGTTCCTTCTATGACGATGCCGTCAATCGGGACTTTTTCTCCAGGCTGAACAAGGATGACAGAACCAATCGGCACTTCATCGGGATCTACTTCGATGAGTTTTCCATCTTGTTCAATATGGGCGTAATCGGGACGGATATCCATCAGCTCGCTGATGTTTCTGCGGCTCTTTCCAACGGCATAGCTTTGAAACCATTCGCCGATCTGGTAAAACAACATAACGGCAATGGCTTCGAGATAGTCACCATCTTCTACAATGGCTAAGAAGATGGCACCGATGGTTGCGATGGCCATGAGAAAATTCTCATCAAAGACTTGTTTATTCAAGATTCCTTTGAACGCTTTGATCAAAATGTCGTAACCTACGATCAGATAGGGAATCATATAGAGTCCGAAGCGAAGGAATCCTGAGGAAGGAATAAAATGGATCAGGATCAATAGAAGGGTGCTGATAAGGATCCTGAAAAGGGTTTTCTTTTGTCGGGTTGTCATAAAGAGCCTCCTTAATAAAACAATTGAACAACTATTCAACTAATTACAGTATATCTCTTTTTGGAATAGAATCAAGTAAAAGTATAGATTTTCAATGAAAAACAGATATAATGAAATCTAAATCGGAGGAAAAGTATGAAAAAAATAGGTATTACGACTTCACAGATGATCATGGTCGATCATTCATTGTGTGGAAATAAAAAGACATCCGTTAACACGTTATATGTTGAATCCATTCGCCGGCAGGGAGCCTTGCCGGTGATCTTGCCTTGTATCAGCTCTAAGGAGGAAAACCAGGAGTATATCAAGATGTGCGATGGGTTTTTACTGACAGGAGGCATGGACATCGCTCCTTTGCTCTACAAAGAGATGCCGCAATCAAAGTGCGGTCCTTTTGATTATGAGGTCGATCAATCTCAGCTCGATCTAGTCAAGATGATCCTTGATTCAGGAAAACCGGTCCTTGCGATCTGTAGAGGGATGCAGCAGGTAAACATTGCCTTAGGGGGGACCTTGATCCAGGATATTCCTTCCCAGAAGGGGTATGGCAATCATTCTTTTGATTATGACGGGAATCTGGTGCATGCCATTGAAATTGAAAAAGATTCGTTATTGTACGAGATCTTAAAAAAGGAAGAGCTCCTTGTCAACAGTCTTCATCATCAGGCTTTAGGGAAACTGGGAGAAGGGATGGAAATCATGGCCAAAGCGCCCGATGGCATCGTTGAGGCTGCCGGGATCCGAGAAAGAAAGATCCTGGGCGTACAGTGGCACCCGGAATTGTTGATGGAGAAGGGAAAGGATATGAATCGGCTGTTTCAATGGCTGATAGAAACTGTGGAATAGATTTTCACAGTTTTTTTACGAAGTTGATTCTTCTTTACGTATCTATATGTAGAATGAGAGGAATCAATATGACAAATCGTTTACTGGATACTCTGGAACAGGAAAAATACAACTATGATGAATCTTGCAAGAAAATATTGTGCGAGGTACAAATCATGGCGTACATACTAAAGGAATGTGTGGAAGAGTTTGAAAGATTTTCCCGAAAAGAAATAGAACAGCTTCTCAAGCAGGAAATAATCATAATGAATGGTGAAGAAATCTCTGTGAATGGAGCGCGTATCTATTATGATGTGTTTTTTGAAGTCAAAGGGGAGAAACTTTTGATTGATGTGGAACCGCAAAATAGAGAACCGGGAACATATCCTCTTTTAACGCGAGCCATGTATTATGGAATTCGAATGTTGGATAGGCAGATAGAAGGAAGGTATGCTTCTTTCAAAAAAGTATATTCGATATGGATCTTATTCAATCCAACAGGAAATAAAGGCAATGTGATCAATACATATAGTATGAACGAGAAATCAAAGTTAAAAGAATATCAGGCATCAAAAAAAGATTATGATTTGGTACAAATTGTTATGATCCATCTGCCAAAAAAAGGCCAAAAGGGGAAGAGTCCTATGATGGAACTGTTGAAAGATATTTTTGTAGAGAATTATTCACCAAAGCATATAAAAGATATACTAGTGAATAAATATGGTATAATATTGACAGAAGGATTGGATCAGGAGGTGGATCGAATGTGTAATTGGAGTGAAGGCGTTTATGAAAATGGAAAGTTGGAAGGCCGAAAAGAAGGCCGAAAAGAAGGTCGAAAAGAAGGTCGATTGGAAGGTCAAAAAGAGGGAATAAGCGCTGGAATTCAACAATCTACTCTTAATCATGTTCAAAAAATAATGAAGAAATTTTCTATAAACGAAACGGAAGCTTTAGATGCTTTGGAAGTAGAAGGAAAACTTCGAGCCATCATATTAAAAGAACTAGGTTATCATTAAGAGAAGCTTTGATTTCAAATATGAATAGGAGGTGGATCGAATGTGTAATTGGAGTGAAGGCGTTTATGAAAATGGAAAGTTGGAAGG
>NZ_CALVGO010000081.1 GCF_944327125.1 uncultured Faecalicoccus sp. | reverse complement strand
GAAGACACCGTATTAGCTTGATCATTGATCTTGATCTTTTCCGGATCGATCGATTTTCTGACCTCGTCTCTGTCAAAACCGTATTTTTTATGAAACGCTTCAACATAACGCTCTATAACTTCTTCTCTTGTTTCGCCGAGACTGATCTTGATCACGGTGTTTATATTTTCCAGGATCAACGTCTTATTATCCACTTGTTCCATTTCTCTGGCTTCCTCGATCCGGGTCCCGCAAATCGGGCAGAACCTTACTGCACGGCTCTTCAAGGAATTGTAGTGTCCGCATTTGCACAGCCAGTAGTTCTCTTTGACCTGAGGAACCATGTTTAGTTCCTGGCTCTCGTCTGGATACTTATACAAACGCAGAAGGTTCAGTTTCTCCTTATCAAGATCCTCGTCAAAATGATCGATATACTCTCCAAGTTCCGTAACTTTTTTCCCATCCTTGATGTAGGACAGGATCTCTACCCCTTTTCTTTCCTCCTCCAGATCGACTTCCACAACGAATCCCATGATACTGGCATTGTTGTAGCCGCCTTCTTTGGAAAACTTGTCCTGCGTAACTTTTTCACCATTCACCATCAGATGAAGGCGCATCAGATTCTCTTTTTCATTGAAATATCGATTGAAGAATGAGACCTTGATGAATCTTCGGCTCAGCCCGTCGATCCTTTTGATGATGCTGTCCACATCATAGATCCAGTAGTCGGAGAATTCCCTGTTTCTGTAGTCTCCTTCGTTCATCTTCATGTACAGTTCAGTGATTACCCTTTCCATGCTTTTCTTGTCTCCTCGTTCTTTCTAGTTGCTTTCTTTTATGGATGTGTATTTTGACATCACGTTTCTTTTTTCCATGAATCCCAGTTCATTGAATTTCTGTAGGATATCGTCTTTTGTATAGTCCTTGGGAAGCTTCAGCTGATTTGCTAACTCAGCCCCTTCACTGTTCAATGAAAATTCGATATCCACCTTTGATCTCATCAGATAGTCCGCCATGTCCTGGATATCCCTTTCATCAAATTTCTGCAGACTCGATATAGTACTGGACAGATTGCTGGATACATTCTTGATGTTCTCGCTGTCGATCTTGAATCCCGATGCCCGGAACGCCATTACACCGCCCACGATTTGAAGAACGGCCATGATGAGCACAAGAAAGCCATATGTCAGGATCGACGAGGCAACAGACTCCAGAGAAGTGGAGAACAGGTTCGAGAGTCCCTTGTTGATGGAAGATATCGTTGCCTCGCAAAGAAATCCGACAACGATACTGGCAACAAGAAGATAACCTGGTTTATAATCCATCGAATGACTGGAATACATCTTCAAGAAAACAAGTATGGTTCCTACGATCAGTACAAAAAAATTCAAGCCATACATCGAACTCAAGCTTGAGATGCTTGAATACAGACTTGAGGCCCCTCCAAAAGCGGAATAAACATCATCACTTCCCGTAAGAGAATTGGCACTGGATACAACACCCAGGCAAGAAAAAAGTAGAAGTACCCCCAGCACTCCCAGAGCTATGCATAGGATCCTTATATAGCTCCACTTCATAAAATCATTATATTTTTGCATATTCCCTCTCCTTCACTGCAGTTAAGTTTTTTATGAATTACCCTTTTAAAAAAAACTTACAATGCTTCATGATCTATAGATAAATTATATGGAAGGTATTTCACCTTTAACAGATATGTGTCCCCAAACACAAAAAAATTGTCCTAAAAAGAAAAATAGGACAATGATTGAAAACTCATACGATAGTTATATATGATAAAATAAACGAGCAGAAAGGATAACTAAAATGTTGCAAATAATACTATGTGAAGATGATTCTAAGCAAAAAGAACAAATCTTAAAAGTTGTCCAAAATGTCAATCTTCATAATGATATACAATATTATTCTTTTGAATCTACGAAAGAACTCTTTGAAACCAAACTGGATACATCAGTCCCTACGATTTTTTTAATGGATATCGTATTAGACCATGAAGATGGAATCGAGATGGCAGACAAGCTTCATAAATTGTTTCATCATTCTGTTGTCATCTTTATCAGCGCCTACTTAGAAAAGGTGACTGACATCTATGAAACGAAGCATTGTTATTTTATTTATAAACCCGAATTGAAAATGCGTATTGAAAAAGCTTTGAACAAGGCTTTATCCATTCTTCTTTCCATGCATAAACAGATATGTGTTCATTCAGGGACAAGAAAAATCTTGATTTCTTTAGAAGATATCATGGCCGTAGAAAGAATCAAACGCTATAGTTTGATTTATACACCAAAAGAAACCTTGCGAGTTAATGAGACATTTGATGAATTGGGAATTGACATGCATTCGCAGTTTCATCAGTGTCATCGCAGTTTTTTCATTAATTTTGATCATGTAAAAGAATGTAACCGAACCGATTTTATTACTCATACAGGATCAATGATCCCTATCAGCCGAACGTATTCCAAAAAGGTGCAGGAAGCATTTCAAGATTATTTGATCCATCAGTTTTACTAACTTCATATGTTTAATTACTTTTTCTATATTTTTCAAAGTCTTGTCTGGGCATGGTTTTTATCAAAGTATTTGTATAGTTCCCATCCCGGAAAATCCTTCTGGAGTGTTTGGATCTTTTATTTATTGATCATTTATCCTATTGCGATTTCTTTATACTCGCATTATGCCTTTAAGGTCATTCTTTTATGCATCTTAGTTTTTTTGATGTTATGTATTGTATATAAAGAAGAAAAGAAGACGAAAATTCTAGGAGCTGTTCTTCTTTATCAGTTAGGGGTACTGCTCATGGAGTTTTTATTTATCCTGTTTCTCTATTCTTTTTCCTCAGGAAATGGAACGGATTTCTTCTTAAACCAGGAAGCTTACCCAATATTCTTTTCTATACTGCAATGCATCGTGCTTTTTATCGTTTATCAAGCCCTACTATATTGTTTTCAAGAAAAAGAAGCCCTCAAACATAAAATCATATTTATTGTGGCCTGTCTTGTTTTGGTACTACAGATTTTTTGTTGGATGTCGGCCATCTTTGTGAAATCCGATTCTCTTTTTATTTTTTACAGCCTTTGTATCTTGATTCTATTTTTAGGGCTTAACATTGCTTTATTCTTCTATTTGATCCATCTGCAAAAGAAAGAAAAGCTGGACAAGACCATCCTTGTTATCGAGTCTTCGTATACAGAGATTGCACTTTCTTCTAAAATTTGGAACAAAGAAGCGTATTCAAAACTTCGTCATGATTATTTAAATTTTATACAATCAAAGGAGTCCTCACTATGAGCAATATTTACCAATTACTTCGTCAAAGATCTTTAAATGTCTATTTTATTCTTGTCAATCTTGTGATTTTTACAATCACCATTCTTTTGCGGTTTCATTCCGACACACCATATAAAACAATGATTACATTGGTTCTTGTGGTTTTGGAGTGTTTTTCTTTTTTCCTGCTGATCAAGATTTTCCAGGATTTAAAGAAACAAACTGAAGAAGATATCAAACGAGAAACACTTTACCAGCAAAAGAAGATCCAGGATGAACATCTATTGGCTATGATGCAGGCGGATCAGGATATTGAGAAATTATCGAAACAATTAGAAATCTTAAAAAAGTCTGCAACGGAACCCATCGATCCGAAGTTTAAAGAGGAAATGGACAATTTGTTTATTTCTTATTGTCCCAATAAGATCGTGGATGCGATTCTTTATCATAAATCCTTTTTGATGAAGAAAAATCATATTCGCTATTTAGTAAAAGCCAGCGTTA
>NZ_CALVGO010000080.1 GCF_944327125.1 uncultured Faecalicoccus sp. | reverse complement strand
ACAAGATGCCTTACTTCTAACATGAAACCCCTCCTGACTGAGGTATTATATCATTACTTAAGTATCTTAACAATAAGCAGCTTTCATTTTGAGTTCAGCCGATATACACTCCATTTTCCTTTAGTAAGACAGGATGCCAAACCAGCCGTCAAAGAAAGCGGAACAAACCACAGTCCAAAAATCTCAATGCCAAAAAAAGCCGTTCCCCATATAGAATGCGTCCCTGCTCCAAAAACACAAAGCATGCCGATTGCAGCACAAACCAACGGATCCAGACCAACCAAGGGACCGCAAACGACTCCTAAACTAGCGCCAACCGAAAACATGGGCGTCATTTCTCCGCCTACAAAACCACAAGCCGATGTCAATATTGTCAAAACCGCTTTCCAAATCCAATCTGACAAAAACACCTGTTCTCCTTCAAAGACCGCTTGCAGAAGAATTTCACCTGTTCCAATATATCGAAAGTTACGAATGAACATCAGCAAAAGCATCAAAATCAAACTCAGGACGATAATTAAAACAATTGCATGTTCACTTTTTTGTATCTGAGATCGAGCCCACTGAAGACTTCTCGCAAAAAGATTTCCTACAACTCCAAACAATACTGCACACAAAAAGATTTTGAACAAAACACCCCACGAAAAGCTGGGCAACTCCAAAACAGATAGACGCAAAGATGGAATTTGAAAAATAAGATGTACGCTATAAGACATCAAAGAAGCCAATAAAGCATAAGGAAGCTCTTTCCATCGCCGCGAAAAGATTTCCACCGCAAAAAAAGCAGCCGCAATCGGGCAGCCAAATAAACACGACAGCGCTGCTGCGATTCCGCAAGTCAAAGAACACCCCATCGAAAAGACAGGAATTCTTTTTTGAAGGAAGCTTCCTATCGCCGACCCCAGCTGCAGACTGGCCCCCGCGCGGCCTGTACAAGCCCCTAAAAGATGTGAAATCCAAGCTTCTGATATCGCTAAAGGTGCATTCCTTAAAGGGATATGAACCGCAGATTCTTCTGCTTGAAAAATCTGTTCTATATTCTGTTTATCGTTTCCTATATTTTTGATTAGCCATCGTGTCAACAAAGCTCCAACCGGTAATCCCCACAAAAAAAGACTGCCCATTTTCAAATGAAGATCCGTTAAAAGCCGAACGCCTGAAACAAAGATACTTTCAACCATGCCGACAACTAGGCCCAAAAACAGACAAAAGACAATGAACCGTCCCTTTTTTCTTCCAAATTCGATCAATGATTCCATGAACTCATCTTACGAAAAAAAGACATGGAAGTCCATGTCTTTATTCTGCGCTGATCGTGAATTCTGTTTTCCAAAGCCCGTGCAGATTGCAGTATTCGTAAACAGTCACTTTACCAGAACGATGTTTTACACAAAAATGAACTTGTGGTTCCTGTCCGGGATTCAACGTTTTCTTTTCCACTGTACCATCTTCAAATTCGACCCATACGGCTGTAATATAATGTTCTTCCAACATTGGATGTGGAACGCTGCCCACTTTTACGATCAATTTATGTCCATTCTGTTCTACAACTGGTACATGTTTTTCTAAAGCTCCATCCGTGGTACCGGCTTTAACTTCGTGGAATCCTTCTGGCAACTGTCCGCCTTTTGGTTCTACGACCATTTCAAACACTGCACCACATTCATTGCATTTTACGATTTTCATTTTTGAAATCCTCCTCTATATTGACATTATATCGATAAAAACTTAAATTATCTATGAATATGACCGCATCTTACAATATTTTACAATGCACTCCCTATCAGTTGCGATTTCAAGTCATGAAACCAATCCGTCTGGATGAACTTCGAAATCATTTTTTTTGTTCTAAAAAACATTGGAATCGATGCACCGATTTTTCGATCCCAACTTTAGAACCTAAAAAAAACTATACGATTTCTTTTAAAATGCAGGCAAAATCTTGCGAATACTCGAATCAACCAGTTTCTGTTGTCTACGAAGATTCCTTTTGTATTGTTGCCTTCAAACCGGCTTTTTTACTCGTTCATGATGATGGTCATCACACAGACACCTTACAAGGGCGCATCAATGCCTATTTAGATTCACAAAAATGGCCTTACAATGCTCAAGCGATCCATCGAATCGATACCGAAGCGAGCGGCTTGGTTCTCTTTTGTAAATTTCCTTTCTTCCAGCCCTTCTTTGATCACCAAATGGGAACCCATCTGATTCAAAAAGAATATCTTTGCATCGTAAAAGGGATCTTGTCCTCTAAGCACGGTATCCTTCAGAACCCGATCGCAAAAGACCGGCATGATGCCAAAAAAATGCGAATTTCAAAAACGGGAAAGCCTTGCAGTACCTTGTATACAGTTTTGGAAGAAAAATCTAACACTTCGTTGATTCAGGTACAGATCCAGACAGGACGGCGCCATCAGATTCGCGTTCATATGAAAAATCTGGGCCATCCTATTTACAATGATCCTTTATATGGAAAAATCGAGGACAGCCGCGGCATGCTTCTACAAAGCAAGCAGCTGCGTTTCCACGTTCCTTTTCAGAAGGATCCTGTCACAGTGATCAGCCCAAAAGATCCGCGAATGATATTAGAATAGTATACCCCTTAAGATAAGCGATCCATACTCCTATACTTAAACATGAGCAAAAAGGAAGGATCGTTTTTTTTGTGCCCAGCATCCATACAAAGCCGATCCCGATTGCCATCAAACAAGCGACAATCATACGTTCCAGCCCCAATAAAGCACCAAAATAAAAAAAGTAAACAACATCCGCCAAGCCGATCCATTCCGGTTTAAAACGATGCATTGCGAATGAAGGAAGACCATATAGCAAAGCTCCGCTCACAGAAGAAAGCCAGTTTTGTGGAAATCCCAGATAAAGAATCAAAAATAACGAAGGCACGATCCATTTCTTGGAAATATAATAAGTTTTTAAATCTTGCCAAAACAAACAATAAATATAAATCAACAAGACCATTCCTTCGGTCATAGATTCTTGCGGGAGCGATCGAATCGTTATGATCTGACCGCAAAGAAAACAAAGCTTTCCCATCCAAGGCAATTCTGTTTTTAGTCCATATCTTTCGAAAAGTAGAATTCCCAAAAAACTCAATCCAATAAAAAAGATCTCCATACAAGAAAGTATAGAGATCGTTTCTTACAAAAGTGTGACCAAAGATCATTTTTGGACAGTCTGCAGATAATCAGGATCATCCCCTTTTGGATTATAAACCAGTTTCAATAAAACAGGCGTGATGATCGTTGTAAAGACTACACACAATAAAATAGGGGTCACAAAAATCGAAGGCAGGATGCCCAATGCCATACCGCGGTTGGCAACGATCAAGGCAACTTCTCCACGGGAAACCATACCGCATCCGATGCGAATCGACTGCGTCTTGGAATACCGGCAAAGCAATCCGCCCAGTCCACAGCCAACAACTTTACTGACTACTGATACAACACAGAGTAAAACGATCAAGATCAATAAGCTGGTTGACAGTTGTAGCGGTTCCAATTTCAGCCCAATGCTTGCGAAAAATACTGGCGAAATCAACAGATACGACAAAGTACCAATACGTTTTTCAACATAAGCACATTGACTGGTTCCTGAAATAATCAAGCCGGCCACAAAAGATCCCGTAATGTCCGCAACCCCAAAGAATGCTTCCGAAGCATAGGCCATCAATAGGGCAAAGGCAAAGCTGACAATTGAATACCGCTGCAAACCTCCGCGAGAGTCATGATCAAACCACCAGGCAAACGCCTTATGTAATACGATTCCCACCACAACCGCAAAGATAAAGAACAATACGATCTTCAACAGCACCATTCCTACATCGATGCTGCTGTCGGCCAAGCCAGAAACGATCGTCAAAGCAATGATTCCCAAAACATCATC
>NZ_CALVGO010000079.1 GCF_944327125.1 uncultured Faecalicoccus sp. | reverse complement strand
GGTCAGGGAGCTTCTTGTACAAAGACGATCAAAGTGACGGTAAAGGCTCAAGGAGACTCCCAACAGGGCAATAAGCCTTCTTCTGGACAAGAAAAAGATCCGTCTGCTGAATCGAAAAAAGAACCGACAAAATCGAACGGAACTCCAACAAGTGTGTCGACAGGAATGTTCTCTGCATTAGGCACATCCATCGCATCGCTGGGAGCCTTGTTCTTCCTGAAAAGAAAAAATAAATAAATAAAGTTTCTTCTGTTATAATCCTCAAAAAGGGTGAGTCATTCTGACTCGCCTTTTTGAATGGAAATGAAAAATAAGATATAATGAAAAGGGTTACATTATGAAATTTGAAGAATTTGGATTTCGCGGAGCGTATCATAATATATGGGCCTTTGATCTGGAAGAAAAAGACAGAAAGCTTTTTGAAGATTTTCCAGACCAAGGAAAAGCCAATGTAATCTTAGGCTATGGTTATATCGATCACCAGGCCGGTTTATCGTTTGAAGTATTAAGCTTAGGTGTGAAGAGCGATGAAAGTTTTCATTTTTTTGAAGGAAAGAATGAAGTGTCGATAAAAATTCGAATTGGAAATATTCTGGATCGGGAATTCTATTTCTTTGATAAAGAAGATGAATACTTTAAAGATCGATACACAGAGAAAATAGAAATGGTTGACGAGCATTATCAGACATCGGATGCTCAGCATGCCACAAGACTCCTTGAGTTGATCGATCCTTTGCGCAATACCGAATATCCGGATGATGTTTTAGTGGCCTTGATGAAGGAAGGATGTCAGACAGAAGGGTGCTGGTGCCGATTGGAATCTTTTGATGAAGATCAAAAGGCTTTTATGTGCACTTTGTTGAACAAACCCTATCAAGATTTTGGAGTTCATGTTCATGACTTGATTCCTGTTTATGCTCTAAATGGTGAAAAGGGAATCGTACTCTATTCATTGTTTTAAGGAGAAATAGAACGGAAGGAAGATACGATTTGTTGATAAAAAATTGTTTCATATCAACGAGTCTTTTGAAGCGCCGAATGAATTTATAACACTTTCAAGGCAACATCAATATAATAATAAAGTTTTGAAAGAGGATAAAGAAGTATTATATACCGAAAGTAAGAACCGAATTTCACCTGTTTGTGAAGTTCGTTTTTTCTTCCCATGGTCTCTTAGAAAATTGAATAATCGGCAATAATCATTGTGTTATATTTATAAAATTTACTATTTTATTGCCGATACATGGTATAATAAATAAAAAGAATTGAGGAATTATGAGATACCTTTCAGTCAATGAAATAGCTAAAAAATGGAACATATCTCAGCGAAGTGTGAGAAATTACTGTGCGCAGGGAAGAGTTAACGGTGCGTTTCTTACTGGCAAGACGTGGAATATTCCAGAGGATGCCCAAAAACCGGAACGTTCCAATAAGAGAAAACAACAGCCGACTTTGTTGAAGATTTTGCAAAGGGAGAAGGCAAGCCAGTATCCGGGGGGTATTTATCATAAAACACAGATTGACTTAACATATAACTCAAATCACATTGAGGGAAGCCGTCTGACACATGATCAAACCAGATATATTTTTGAAACCAATACGATAGGCATAGAGAACGTAGTTCTCAACGTGGATGATGTGATTGAAACGGTCAATCATTTCCGTTGTGTTGATATGGTTATCGACCATGCAAAAGCCGCCTTGACTGAGAAGCTTATTAAGGAACTTCATTTGACTTTGAAAAGCGGAACTAGTGATTCCAGAAAAGATTGGTTTGCCGTAGGCGATTATAAAAAAACACCGAATGAGGTGAGCGGTATGGAAACGGCTCTACCTGAAGAAGTTGCCGATAAGATGAAAGCGCTGCTGAAGGAATATAACGCTAAAGAAAAAAAATATTTTGAGGATATTCTGGATTTCCATGTAAGGTTTGAACAAATCCATCCATTTCAAGACGGGAATGGTCGTGTGGGAAGGCTGATCCTATTCAAGGAATGTTTGAAATATAATATTGTTCCTTTCATTATTGAGGATAACCTGAAGATGTTCTACTATAGAGGATTGAAGGAGTGGGATAAGGAAAGAGGCTATTTGACAGATACTTGCCTGAGGGCGCAGGATCGTTATAAAGCCTATTTGGATTATTTCAGGATCTCATATATAAGTTAGCTGAAAAAGATTCCAATAGTATCTCAACATTTGGAACGACGCTGAGCGTAAAATCAAAGCTTTAAGATTTATGGAGGATATGGAAATTATGATCAAACTTTTGTTTGTCTGTCATGGAAACATATGCCGTTCGCCCATGGCAGAATTTATATTTAAAAAACTGGTGCAGGAAAAAGGCTTGTCCGATGCCTATTATGTTGAATCGGCGGCTACCAGTACCGAAGAAATTGGAAATGATATGTACCCGCCCGCTAAACGAAAACTAAAGGAAAAAGGCGTTCCCTTTTCTTTGCGCCAGGCGCGTCAGGTTCGTTATGATGAATATGAAAAATGGGATTATATCATTGGAATGGATAAATGGAATATGCAAAACCTGAAACGGATCTTTAAAACAGATCCTCAGGAGAAAGTGCATTCCTTACTTAAAAATCGGGATGTGGCCGATCCATGGTATACCGATGATTTTGAGAGAGCTTATGAAGATATTTATCAAGGCTGCACAGAATGGCTGGAAAGGATACAAAATGATCAAACAAAATCTACACACGCATAGCATTTATTGTGATGGAAAGGATTCCATCGATGAAATGGTACAGACTGCCATCGACAAAGGGTTTACGATCCTAGGCTTTTCCGGGCATGGGCCTTGCCGTTATGACAGCGTAGCCATGAAAGAAGAAGATCTCACAAAGTATATTGAGGATATCCTGGATGCCAAAGAAAAATATAAAGATAAGATCCAGATTTTCTTGGGGATCGAAGAAGATATTTCACAGCGCATCCCCTCAAAGAAACCGTATGATTTTGTCATAGGGAGTGAGCACTTTCTGATTGAAAAAGGGGAAGTTCTCAATGTGGATTACTCGGATGAACATACAAAGAAAATCGTGGAAACTTTTGATCATGACTTTCATCAGTATGCCAAAGCATACTATGAAGGATTACAGAAAATTGCCGAATACGATGAAGTGGATATAGTTGGACATCTGGATCTGTTGATGAAATTTAATGAGGATCAAAAATATGGATCGTTTACAGATCCAGTCTATTTAAGCTATGCCAAAGAATGCATTGATGTTTTAATTGCGGCAGGTAAGATCTTTGAGATCAATACCGGTGCCATTGCCCGAGGCTATCGAAAAGATCCTTATCCGCATCAAACATTGTTATCGTATATTCAAAAAAAGAAAGGAAACATTCTTCTGAGCAGCGATTGTCATGACCGAAACAATTTGGACTGTCACTTTAAAGAATCGATGGAACTGATCCAGGCTTGCGGATTTGATTCCATGATGGTGTTAACTTCAGAAGGCTTCAAAAAAACGCCTATTGAGCAATTTGCTCGCTAGGCGTTTTCTTCTATTTCTGAATACGTGGTCAATCCGTATGCCGGAGCGGCATGGATGCAGGCATTTTCTATGGCTTTTGCCATCGCTTTGGCACTCAATGCACCGACCAGATCCGGATTGGCTTTTATTTGATTGGAACACATCGCAAAAATTGTATCTCCATCATTGGATGTATGGACAGGGAGAATCGTGCGGGCGTATCCGTTATGGGCCATGCTGGCAATCTTATTGGCCTGTGCCTTTGTTAAATCGGCATTGGTAAAAATACATCCAATTGTTGTATTCATACCGCAGCTTTCTTCTACAGGCTGGTTTTCAAACAAGACATCAAGGGTATAAATCCGTTTTTTCTTTTCATAGTCATAGATACCGGCAATCGGTTTTGTGCTGTTTTCAAAGAAGACATC
>NZ_CALVGO010000078.1 GCF_944327125.1 uncultured Faecalicoccus sp. | reverse complement strand
GCGATAACGACACTTTGTTGATGATTGTGAAACAAGAGGGGGCCGCGTGTCATACGGGCAAACATTCTTGTTTTTATAGAGATATCGAAGGAGAAGAAGTCAATGAATGAATTTGAAAACTTGTATGAAACGATCATGGATCGAAAAACGCACCCGGAACCGGGCAGCTATACCAGTTATCTGTATGAAAAAGGATTGGAAAAGATCTTAAAAAAAGTGGGGGAAGAAACAACGGAAGTTGTAATTGCGGCCCTGGGACAGAAACAAAAAGATTTGGTCAACGAATTAGGCGATCTGTTTTATCATTTGCTGGTGCTGATGGTACAAAAAGGTGTATCCTTAAAAGAACTGGAAGAAGAGCTGGCTTCCCGCTCGATGAAAAAGCACAATCTGAAAGCGGAAAGAAAGCCTATCACCAACCTATAAGGACATTTAAAGGTCCAAAATAGCCAGGAGACTTTTTTTAGAAGGCATGTGTGATATTGTATATGTACCAAAAGATTGAAAACTTAGATTTTGATCTAAGTTCAATAAAGCTGCAGGGTAGAAAAGCTGTGGCAGGAAAAAAGAGTTCAAGAAGAGATCTTAAAAAATGATAATGAAAAGGTGAAAGGTCTTGAGATTGAACTCTTTTTTTACGGGAAAGGACAGAATTCAAACCGGTTTTTCCAATGGCCTTGTGATTCATTGAAGATATGATAAACTAAAATTGCTCAAAGGGATGATAACTTAGGAAAGCTAAGTTGCATAAAAATCCACAAAGCCCAGCAGAAGGAAAATATAAACAAAGAAGACATCCTGCAAAAAGGGTGAAGAGGCAATGGGTAGTGGAGAAAGAGAAGAACTTCAAGAAATACCATAAGACAATAAGCAAGTTGGATTTCATTTAGAAGTTCTTTTCTTTTTTTTTATGATATAATTTTTTCCATGGAGGAAATGATTATGAGTTCCAAGGCTCCGATCGGGGTTTTTGATTCTGGATTGGGCGGCATCAGTGTTCTGCATACGATTCATCAATTGATGCCGACAGAAGAACTGATTTATGTCGGTGATTCAAAATATAATCCATACGGAACGAAAACCAAGGAAGAAATCACCCAGCGATGTGTTTCGATCTGCGATTATTTTATGGAAAAAGGCTGCAAGGCAGTTGTGATTGCGTGCAATACCGCAACCAGTGCCTGTGTTCCTTATTTGAGAGAAAAATATCCTTTCGATATTATTGGAATGGAACCGGCATTAAAGGTGGCTTGTTCTTTTGGAAACCATCAGAAGATATCGGTATGGGCCACCCCTTTTACTTTGCAGGAAGAAAAATTTGCCAATTTGATGAAACGTTTCGAAAATGAACACATCATTGATAAAGTACCATGTCCCAAGTTGGTTGAACTGGTAGAAAACGATGAGCTGGATAATATAGATCTTGTAAGGGATACATTGCATACATATATACAAAAAGATCAGGCTAACACTTTTGACAGTGTGGTTCTGGGATGTACGCATTTTGTATTTTTCAAAAAGGAATTACGTGATCTTTTGCCTTTGTCGGTCCATATCGTAGATGGAAATCTGGGAACGGCTTATCATTTACAGGATATTCTTAAACAAAAAGATCTATTGAATGAAACCGGACAGGGAAGTATCCGTATGGAAAACACTTGTCCTGAAAAAATAGGACTCGCAAGAAAATTATTAAGAAAAATGGAGGAAATATCATGAAAAGTGCATGGCTGAATTACGATAAAGACGAAAAAAAGAATGTGTTTGATTTTAATGCGCACTACATCGATATGATCACTTGTGCAAAAACAGAAAGATTGTTTGTCAAGGAATCGGTTTTAAAGGCCAGAGAAAAAGGATATGTGGATCTTAAAGAGATCCTTCAGAGAAAGGAAACGATAAAACCTGGAGATAAAATCTATGTAACCCATATGAATAAATCCATGATATTAATCAATATCGGAACCAATGATATCGAAGATGGATTAAATATCCTGGGGGCGCATATCGATTCTCCTCGTTTAGATGTAAAACCCAATCCGTTATATGAAGATGGAAATCTGGCTTTGATGGATCTTCATTATTATGGAGGAATCAAGAAGTATCAGTGGGTGACGGTTCCTTTGGCTTTGGTGGGAGTTGTCTGCTTAAAAGATGGAAGAACTCTTGATATCTCTATTGGCACAAAGCCGGGCGATCCAGTGTTTGTGGTCAGCGATTTGTTGATTCATTTAAGCCAGGAAAGAATGAAAGAAACGGCGGAAAATGTCATTCCTGGAGAAAATATGAATGTGACCTTTGGCAACATCCCCCTTCAAGATGAAGAAAAAGATGCGGTTAAGAAAAACTGCCTTCATATATTAAAAGAAACATATGGATTTGAAGAAGAAGATTTTTTCAGCTCCGAACTTGAATTTGTGCCAGCCGATCCGGCCAGAAGTTTGGGGATCGACTCCAGTATGGTTATTGGATATGGCCAGGACGACCGCGTTTGCGCCTATACGTCTTTGATGGCACAGCTTGATTGCGAAGAAGTAAAGAAAACCAGTGTGACATTACTGGTGGATAAAGAAGAAGTCGGGTCTCAGGGGGCAACAGGAATGCATTCTCAATTCTTTGAGAACACCATCCGTGAGCTGTTATATGCGATGGGGCGCAAAGAAGAAAGAAGCCTCAAGCGCACGCTTCAGAATTCCTGCATGTTGTCCAGCGATGTGGCGGCGGCTCACGATCCAAACTATCCGGAGGCCAGCTCGCCCAACAATCAGGCTTACCTGGGAAATGGTGTAGCGATGTTGAAGTATGTAGGCTCTCGAGGGAAAAGCGGAAGTAACGATGCCAATGCCGAATATATGGCAAAACTTCGTCATGTCATGGAAGAAGGAAATGTCCAGGTACAGTGCGTGGAACTGGGAAAAGTGGATCTGGGAGGCGGAGGAACGATCTCCTATATCTTAGCTAACTATGGAATGCAGGTTGTTGATTTTGGCGTTCCCGTTTTAAATATGCACTCTCCTTTTGAAGTGAGTTCCAAAGCGGACGTATATGAAGCGTATAAAGGATACAAGGCATTCTTGACCAATATGGATTGAAAACAGGAGGACTATCATGGCAAAATGGGATACCATTTATTGTGAACTGTGTGAAAGAATATTAAACGAAGGGGTACGGGTTGCCAACCGAACCGGGGTCGATACCATCAAAGTGCCATCGGCTTATTTCCAGCTGAATATCGAGGAAGAGTTTCCAATCCTGACGACAAAACAGTTGTTTATCCGCCAGGCGGTACTGGAGATGCTTTGGATCTATCAGGCACAATCCAATGATGTACGGTGGCTTCAGGAAAGAAACGTACACATTTGGGATCTTTGGGAAATTGATGAGAATGGCGACTGGATAGATGAAAAAACCGGAAAATGTTTAAAACATTTTGATCCTTCCTTTGCCCATACGATTGGAACCGCTTATGGATATATCGTTAAAAAGATGGGTTTGGTTGATAAGCTGATCCATTCTTTAAAGAAGGATACCAATGACCGTCGCCGTGTGATCTCTCTTTGGCAGGATGATTATTTGGATACTGCCGTTTTACCGAGCTGTGTCTGGTCCAGTGAATGGGATGTAACTGATGGGAAATTGAATGCCTGGGTTCATCAAAGAAGCTGCGATGTTCCTTTAGGACTTCCATTTAATGTGACACAGTATGCTGTGTTGCTGAAGATGCTTGCCCAAGTTTGCGGATTGAAACCAGGTACTTTGGATTGGTCAATCAAAGATGCCCACATTTATGTGAATCAAGTCGAAGGGATCCAGGAGCAGATAGAGCGCTATAAAACAAACGGAAGTTATCCGGCACCACAACTATGGCTCAATCCGGAAATCAAAGATTTTTATGATTTTGACAATTCGAAGGAATGCAAGGACGTTAAACTGATCGATTATCAGCATATGGGAAAAATCAGTTTCCCTCTGGCTCAATAGGAGACATTTTTATGAAGTTGACAATGATAGCGGCAATCGGTCAAAACTATGAGTTAGGAAAAGACAACCAACTGATATGGCATTTTCCTCAAGATCTTAAGTTTTTTAAAGAGCAGACCAAAGGCCATACGATCTTGATGGGAAGAAAGACCTTTGAATCTTTACCGGGCATGCTTCCCAAACG
>NZ_CALVGO010000077.1 GCF_944327125.1 uncultured Faecalicoccus sp. | reverse complement strand
AAAAAATAAAACGCCATCCTTTCAAATGGCGTTTGTTTTCTATGGCTGGGGTACATGGATTCGAACCATGGAAATGCCAGATTCAGAGTCTGGTGCCTTACCGCTTGGCTATACCCCAAGGTGCCTATATATAATATATTTTTTTTTGAGTTTTGGCAACTGTTTATTGAAGAAAATTTTAAAGTAGTTTAAGATTATCAGGAAAGGACGGTTGTTTATGGCTAAAATTAGAACGAGATTTGCACCCAGTCCAACGGGTTATATGCATATAGGGAACTTACGAACCGCTTTATTTGAATATTTGATCGCAAAACATGAAGGCGGCGATTTTATTTTACGTATTGAAGACACCGACCAGAGCCGGCAGGTGGAAGGCGCGGTCGATATTATATACAAAACGATGAAAGATTGCGGCTTAAACTGGGATGAAGGTCCAGATGTCGGCGGCGATCATGGCCCTTACATTCAAAGCGAGCGCTTAGGAATGTATAAAGGGTATGCCGAAGAACTGATCAAACTGGGCGGAGCCCATTATTGTTTCTGCTCGGAGGAAGAACTTCAAAGACAAAGAGAAGAACAGGGCGATTCTTTCAAATTTGATGATCCTTGTAAACACCTGACTCCTGAAGAAGTTCAGGCAAAACTGGATGCCGGAGAACCTTATGTGATCCGTCAAACGATCAAAGAAATCAAAGAAACGACTTTTGATGATGAAGTCTATGGCCATATTGAAGTGGATGTCAACACATTGGATGAACAGATCTTGATCAAATCCGATGGGTTTCCTACTTATAATTTTGCCAATATCGTCGATGATCACCAGATGCAGATCTCGCATGTGGTTCGCGGAAACGAATATTTATCGAGTACGCCTAAATATAACTTGATCTACGATGCTTATGGATGGAAGCGGCCTGTTTATGTTCATGTTCCTCCGGTCATGAAAGATGAACATCATAAGCTGTCCAAGCGAAACGGGGATGCTTCTTTCCAGGATCTGGTTGCCAAAGGCTATCTGCCAGAAGCAATCATTAACTATATCGCGCTTTTAGGATGGTCTCCGCAAACGGAACAGGAGATCTATTCGCTGGAAGAATTGATCAAAGTATTCGATATTCATCGAATTTCAAAAAGACCGGCTATTTTTGATATTGACAAGCTGACCTGGATGAATGGGGAATATTTGAAGAATATGGATTTCGATCGATATTTTGAACTGGCGGAACCTAAGATTCGGGAAGTGATCCATAAAGAACTGGATCTAAAAGAAATCGCCAAACTGGTTCAGTCTCGTGCCAATACTTTGAATGAGATTGAAGATATGATCGATTTCTTTGAAAAATTGCCGGATTATGATACCGAGCTGTACGTTCATAAACGTCAGAAATCAAAAAAGGAGACGTCACTGGTTGCCCTGGAAGAAGCCTACAAGGAACTTTCCGGCTGTGAATTTTCTTCTATGGATCAGCTGCACGATCTGATGATGGCATTGCCGGAAAAGCTGGCGATGAAAAACGGACAGGTTTTATGGCCGATCCGCACGGCATTGACAGGTAAAAAATCAACGCCGGGAGGAGCCATTGAAGTGGCATATATATTAGGGAAAGAGGAAAGCCTTTGTCGAATTGAAGAGGGGATTTCCCGCTTGAAAAAAGATTTAGAATCGGCTGTATAGTCCGATTCTTTTTAAAAGGAGAAGCGTATGTTTTCTTTAGCGAATCTGGAAAATCTATTGATCAAACTGGCAGTTGCGGCCTTGATCATTCTCTTTGGCGTTCTTTTGGCCAAGGTGATCAAAAAGTTCATTCTCCGTTTGTCGAAGAATGTAACCGATCATGGCTCTTTGAGTTTTATCGGCTCTTGTGCATCGATTGTCATCAAGATCATCTTCATTGCGATTGCCTTGACAGTTCTGGGACTGGATATGTCTGTGATCGTAGGATCGCTGAGCGCGGTTTCTTTAGGCATCTCTCTGGCATTAAGAGATACGATGAACGATGTAGCCGGCGGGATCCAGATCCTCTTTACCAAGCCCTTTGTGATTGGAGACTATCTTCGCATCGAAGACAAAGAAGGAACGGTTGTGCGCATCGAAGTGATGTATATCGTTTTACAGACCTTTGACCATCAGGAGATCATCATTCCGAATTCCACCGCAATCAGTGAGATCGTGGTCAATTATTCAAAAGAAAAATATCGCCGTATTCATATCTCTTTTTCGGCCCCTTTGGATTTTGATGTGGAACAATGTCTTCAATTAGGAAAAAGCGTGATAGATGCCCAGGAGAAGATCGTAGAATCGATGCAGAAAGAAGTTGTGGTGGATGCGATCAAGGAAAGAACGATGGAAGTCGGACTGTATTGTTTTGTGCCTTTTGAAGAGTACTGGACTTGTCTTTGTTCCATGAATGAAATGCTGGTCAAAAAAAGAAAAGAAATGGGAATGGAACCCATTTCTCAAATGGTTTATATTAAATCAGATGGAGAAAGGTAAAAGCGTTCCAGATTCCATCTTCCTCTAAGCAGGTCGTGATACGGTCTGCTTTTTCTTGTACCTCTTTTGCGGCGTTTCCCATCGCGACAGAATAGCCGGCAGCCTCAAACATACACAGATCGTTGAAACCATCTCCGAGGGCAATCGCATCTTTTTTTTCACAGTGATAATACTCTAAAACGCTTTGTATGCCCGTAGCTTTTGTGATCGTTTTGTCCGAGATTTCTCCGCTTTGGTTCCCGAAAGGGGCAAATGTCGCAGGGACAAGATCAAACTGATCTTTAAGATCCTCCACGATTTGTACGTAAGGCGTTTTTGATTCCAGAAAGGAAACCTTGTTGACCGGGCACTGGGCAATCGCATCGGTTACCTGCAGATTGTGCCGTACTTGCACCAGGCCGTGCTTTTGAAATTGTTCCTTCGATAAGTGAGAACACTGTTCCTGGATCATCTGGTCGATTTGATGCTTTGTCTTTGTATCGCCTACCAGGCCGTTTGTGGTTTCAAAAAGGGCGTTGATATCATGGGCATTCAAATAGTTTATCAAAAAATCGATCTGAGCCCGAGAAAAAGTTCTTTCTTCCAAAACCTTTCCACCGATTTCAATATGCGCCCCGCTTCCTGTGATCAATCCGTCGTATTCCAGCTCCAGCATATCGCCATAGATCTCCACGCGCTGTCTTCCGGTACACAGAAAGATCTTATGTTCATTTTTTTGGGCGAGCCTGCAGGCGCGCAGGGCACTTTTGGGGATATATCCTTCGTGATGAAACAAAGTACCATCCGCATCTAAAAAGATAATTTTCATAACCATTCCTCTTGTGGACTTATTAACGGATTTATTCTACAATATTTCCATGAATACTTTCAATTATTTCCATTCTGTGGCAAATAAAGTAAGAAGTGTTCCTTTAAAAAATCAGGCTCTTTTTGACTGGAGTGCTTTTATGGTCAAGCAGGCCGGTCTGTCCAAGGCCCAACAATATAAATATCTGGACCTTGCCAGTCAGATTCTTCAAGACGACCAGAAGGAGCACACTTCTTATAAAATAGACTTTAAAAAAAAGCTTCAAAAGGACAGAGCTCGAGGGATAAAAGCCTGGGTGGTGGAACTGGCCGATTTTCCTTGTTTTCTGTTTGTCTACACGACCTGTATCAATGTGATCTACAGCCAGGTGCTGGTTCCCTTGTTGGAGCATACAGAGATCTTACATCGCGTGGACATCGGCCCGACCCTTCTTCTTCAAAGTCTTTTTGTCTATTTGATCTATAAGTTCTTACTGACCTATATGGCGACCAATCCCAAGCGATCTGCTTTAAGATTCTGGATTGTTTTGATTGCCATTTTTGCACTCTATTTAGGTGCCATTTATTTAGCCAACCAGCTCAAAGCCATCGTTTGGTTTTCCTGTCCGCTCTTGTTGTGGAGTGTGATCACCGGGCTTTTGTGTTTCGGTTCGGTTTGGCTGTATTTTAAGAAAGAGGATACATCATGTTGAATATACTTGTTTTTTCGGTGCTGGCGATCCTTTTATCCGTTTGCATCAGCTTCCTTCCTAAAAAAGTTCTGGATCCCATCACACCCATTTTTTCTTTGCAGGATGCCGGATTAAGAAAGATTCGAAGAAAAAGAGATACGACGGATACCTTTGCCAATCTTTTCTTGTTTCTGAGTATCGTTTTTGTGCTTTTTTTCTGGCTGATTCCCGGCAGTTCGATTCTTTACGGAGTGCTTTTGACGCTTTCTTTTCTATGTGTGCTGGCCCAGTCCAACCGAGTCAGTTCCCATATGGATCAAGTGCATCGAAGCCTGGTCTTATTTGGTGTATCCATGATGTATTTCTTTGGGCTGTTCAGCGCTGTGGGATTGTTCAATGATTTTTTGACCTTTCAAAGCGTCAGTGCCTTTGCCCAGGACATCTTCTC
>NZ_CALVGO010000076.1 GCF_944327125.1 uncultured Faecalicoccus sp. | reverse complement strand
GGAAACAATCATCAATGAAAATGCGATCCTGCATCCTGCTCCTACTCGTTCTTCATTAAAAGATAAGAAGTTTGCCCAACAAATGCGTCAGCTTAATGTTGCCAAACATAAACGAAAAATCAAAGAAGCAAAAGAAGCCCAAAACACAGCCGTTACTGTTAAAGATGCAGGAGTAAAAGTAATCAAAACTACTTTTATAGCCGTCAAAAAAGCAGTGACGGCTTTGCCTTCTTTAGTCTGGGCTGGAATTGGATTGATTTTATTATTAGTTATTGCGCTATTTATTGGTGTATTTAGCGCTTTTTCATCAAGTTCTGTAATACTGCCTGGAACGGCTTCTTTAAGTGAAGAAGTCCTTGCCCATACCGAAACCATTGAGAAATATGCCAAACAATACGATATTGAAGACTATGTAACAATACTTCAAGCCATCATGATGCAAGAATCGGGCGGTAAAGGAAATGATCCTATGCAGGCTAGTGAAAGCGGATTTAACGTGAAGTATCCAAGAGTTCCTAACGGCATCACAGATCCTGAATATTCCATCGAAGTTGGTGTTAAAACATTTGCCAACTGCATCAAGCAGGCAAAAGTCAAAGATCCTTTTGATACAGAAAAACTATATTTAGCCTTACAAGGATACAACTATGGAAACGGTTATATCTCATGGGCCATCACCAATTTTGGAGGATATTCCAAGGCTAATGCACAACTATTCTCGGATATGCAAAAACAAAAGCTGGGAACCAACGTGTATGGAGATCCAGATTATGTGGATAACGTCATGCGTTATGTCGGGCTTGGATTTGGAAATGTTCGAGGAGAACCTAACTTTGAAAATATGAAGGCTTGGGGTATGAATAACTATTACAGTCAATTTGGATTATTTGGTCAATGCACCTGGTTTGCCTGGGGAAGATTCTATGAAATCTATGGGTACAGCCCCGGATTTACTGGAGACGGTACGCAATGTGTAGATCAGCTCGTTGCAGCACACCCAGATAAATTTGTTAAATCCAATACACCAAAGGCAGGTGCTGTCTTCTCTGGTGTTGGACATAATCATGTTGGTATTGTGATTGCATGGGATGGAACAAACATCACCATCCAAGAAGGTAATCTTGATGGAAGAACCAATACCTTCCAAGAAGCCAAAACAGACTGGCAAACTAAAACATATACTCTTCCACAGCTCAATAGCATCTATAAGGGAGTGGTATTTGCCAATCCAAAATAATGACAATTTAAAGCGAATTTTTGAATTAGTACCTATTCATTTATATTCTAGAATTCGCTTTTCTTTTCATATTTAAATGCAAAAAAAGAGACGATATAGTTCGCCTCATTTTAGTTCATTTAACAGCTTTTCTGAAACAACGGTTCCTCCACGAATCTCTTGATCATAATCATCAACAAAACATTTAGTGATAGTCCCATCATTGTTATAAATAAGATTCTTTATTTCCTCAATGGTTATTCCAGTTATTTGAATTGTTTCAGTTTTTCCATCAGAGCCTACTTGTTCTCTATATCCATGTTCATCATATTCATACACACCTGAACCTTCTTGCATCTCTATTTCTTTTCCTTTTTTTCCATTTTCATCTAAAAACGAACTGACAATATTATAAGTCGTCATTAAATTATTTTCTTCTAAGGTAGCCTCATCAGGCATTTTCTCAAGGTCTTCAAGTTTTATTTCTGTACCTGCAGTCAACTGCATTGTTTCCTCGGCCGACATTATTTCTGTTGGCAATTTGATTACTTCTTCCTCTTCCACTGTTTCTGTTTTTTTAGTTGTCTCTTCTTCATTTGCAGAACTGGAACATCCTGCCAGTCCCATTCCCATTGTAGCGACTAAAGCCAATGAGAATAACATTTTCATTTTCTGCATTATTACTTTCTCCTTTAATTTTCTTAAGTAAATTTTACCCCCCAATAAGATTTTTGCAACTACGAGTTGTATAAATCTGATTAATGATTGCTACATGATTATTACGGAGTGAGAAGTCCACTCAATACGGTAAAATAAGTCCATGTATTACGGTGACGAAGTCCACTTGATTCGTTATACAAGTCCATCAGAAATTAAATTTTTTATCATGATCATTTATAAGTGGCGTAGCCTGGTTTTATTCTATCCTCTTGTTCTATAAGATATGTATGCGATGCTTATCGCATTTTAATATCTTGTGGAATCGGAGGTGTTTTTTTATGCGAGATGTTAAAAGGGTTTTGGAAATGAGATCTCAAAACCATAGTCAGCGAGATATTGCGCGCGCCACAAAAGTATCAAGAGATACAGTTAGAAAAATATTCAATGCCGCTGACTCTAAAAAAATCTGTTGGTCATCTATTCAAGATCTTAGTGAATACGATGTCCAAAAATTATTGTTCGAAGAAGAGGTGAAAATCAATCTGTCAATCAAACAGCCGGATTTCGACTATGTTCATAAGGAACTGTTGAAACCCGGCACGACGATCAAACTGTTGTGGGAAGAATATGCAGATGCTTGTCGGTCCATCAATGTCCCTTTCTATCAGTACAGTTACTTTTGTGAAAGATATCGTGATCACGTGAAAAAGCACAACCTGACCATGCATATCAATCACAAGCCAGGCGATAAGATGATGGTGGATTGGAATGGAACATGTATGTACATTTATGATCGGTACACCGGTGAAAGAATCACTGCTTATCTATTTGAAGCCACCCTTCCATTCAGTATGTACAGCTATGTCCGTGCCTGTCCGAGCATGAAGATCGGCGACTGGATCGATTGCCATATCCACGCTTTCCGGTATTTTGAAGGTGTTACCCGATTACTTGTCCCCGACAATCTGAAAACCGGGGTTATCTCCAACAGAAAATATGAAGATCCTATTCTCAACAAGTCCTATCAGGAAATGGCAGATCACTATGATACGACAATACTTCCTACCAGAGTACGTAGGCCGAAAGATAAAGCAGCGGTTGAGGGCGCGGTCGGAGATTGTACGATAGCTATCGTTGGAAAACTTAGAAATCGAAAGTTTTTTTCATTCGAAGAACTGAATGAAGCGATACTCAAAGAATTGGATACGTTTAATTCAAAACCTTTTCAAAAGAAGGAAGGCTCTAGAAAATCGGTCTACATGGATGAAGAATTTCCATTTATGAAACCTTTACCGAAATACCCTTTTGAATTGAGTGAATGGAAGCGTGCCAAAGTCCAGCTTAATTATCATATATCGGTTGAAAAAATGAACTATTCCGTTCCCTATGAATATGTCGGTCATTATGTGGATGTGAAACTCACAAAACGTTCGGTGACCGTCTACTATAAGATGAACCAGGTATGTTCCCATGATCGTCTTTATGGACGGATCAATCAATATTCAACCAATGAGAGCCATATGCCGGAAAACCATCAAAGATTCCTCTGGAACAAGGACCGTTTTATACGATGGGCCGCTTCAATCGGTGAAAGTACAACGACAGTCGTCCAGAAATTATTCAACCGATATAAAGTGGAGGAACAGGCCTATAAGGGGTGTATGTCCCTTCTGAAATTATCGGATAAATATGGAAAGACTAGACTGGAAGATGCGTGTCAATTGGCGTTGGAGCACATCAGCCAGCCTAGCTATAGAAATATTAGAATGATACTGCAGTCAAATCAAGACAGGAAGAAGAAAACCCAAACTTCTCAAAAGGAGACCGTCGAGTATGCCTTTGTGAGAGGGAAAGACTATTATGGAGGAAAACGGAATGGATAGAAAAGAATTGATCATGAAACTCAAACAAATGAAGTTACCGGTCATAGCGGAACGATATGAAATGCAGTCATCCGATCCTGATTACAGCCAGCTATCGTTCGATGAAAGATTTGGCGAAATGATAGATATGGAATATGACAGTCGAATCAATCATACGATAGAGAAAAATATCAGAAACGCTAAATTCTATGATTCTACAGCGAACTTAGAATCTATTGACTATAATCCTGAAAGACAATTGAACCGTTCCCAGATGGAAGAACTGGCAACCAATAGATATATCGACAACGGATTAAATATAATATTCGTAGGTGCATCTGGATGCGGTAAGACCTGGTTATCCAACGCTCTGGGAGTACATGCATGTCGGAACAGAAAAACGGTATTGTATATCCGTTTACCAGAACTTTTCTCAAAATTTGAAGAAATGAGGATACAGGGAAAGTATAACGAATATCTGAACAAGCTCGGTAAGTATGATCTGGTTATACTGGATGAATTTTTATTGAAGCCAACGAACGAAACAGAACGAAGTGATTTATTAGAGCTGATGGAAAAACGGTGCAACAAAAAATCAACTATTTTCTGTAGCCAGTATTCATTTGATGGATGGCATCAATCATTGGATGGTGGTCCAATCGCAGATGCGATACTGGATCGCATCGTCAATTCCTCCTATATGATCACACTTCATGGAAAGTCATTAAGAGAAACATATTCAAAATTGAATAGATCCAAATAGTAAAAAAGCACGGTTTAAATAGCCGTGTTTTTATGTGGACTTCTTTACGTATTTATATTTATAAAATAGTGGACTTCATAAGCGGATTGAGTGGACTTCTCTATCGTACAGGATGGACTTCAGTTAACGGAATACTCAGTTTTAGCCAATCGATGCCCTGATCTTTTTTTAATACATTGATGGTTTCCCTCAATATA
>NZ_CALVGO010000075.1 GCF_944327125.1 uncultured Faecalicoccus sp. | reverse complement strand
TTTGGACCGATTTGATCTTAAAACCAAAATCAAGAAATGTGTTTGTGATCGTCAATTTGGTTTTCTCTATGGCTTTACAAGCTGTAGGAGTCTATGGTTTAGTCACTAGTAAAGAAAAAGATCTCACTGAACTTCAGGAAACAATGGCCAAAAATGAAGAATTGATTGCCCAACAAAACAAAGAAACAGAAAAACCCAAAAAAGAAGAAACCAAAAAAGAAGAAGGTAAACAAGAGACAAAAGATTATTCCAAGAGCGGTAATTCTCAGAAAGTCTCTAAAGAAGGTTTGGTTTTCCTGGGGGATTCTGTGATGTTGTCGGCCGCCAACTATATTCAGGAAAAATATCCCGACTGTCATATTGATGCGGCAGTCAGCCGTCATATCGGACAGGAACAAGATCCGTATAAAGTGATGGTCAATAATGGATGGGTCCATGATACCGTTGTGGTTTCATTGGGAACCAATGGAACTCTGTATGATTTTGCGGTGGAATCTTTATTGGAACTGATTGGGGAGGACCATTCCATATTCTGGGTCAACAATTATGGCCCGCATCTTCAATGGCAGGATTCCAACAATGCCTATTTACAGGAAGTAGCCAAGAATCATTCCAATGTAACCATCATTGACTGGTATTCTTTGGTTTCGGCACATCCGGAATGGTTGAGCGGCGATGGCGTTCATCCGAATGATGAAGGGGCCAAAGCGTTTACGGATCTTATTGATCAAAGTTTAAATGATGTGATAGAAAAACAAAAAGCGGATTGATTTCCGCTTTTGTTTATTCTTCTTCTTTTTTTGTTTCTTTATCTTCGTCTGGAAGTTTATCTTTTAAGATTTGATCGATGTAAGCCTGAGCGACTCCCTTGGCAATGATCTTTTGGTTTTTGGTTTGTTGAAGCTCGGTACATTCTGAATAGTTGCTCATGAATCCTGCTTCAAACAACATGGCCGGGATCTTGGATTCCGTTACGACATATAACGGATACTCTTCCACGTTCATCGTTCCGCGGTGATAATGCCATTCGGCTTCGTCTAAATTTTTGACGATCTTACGAGTGACAGCTCTTGAGAACGAATCGTTTTCTTTGATATAGAATTCGTAGCCATATACGGATGGACTGTTATTGGAATTCATATGAACGCTCAGATAATAATCGGCGTTTTGTTCTTCCGCAAACTTAACACGGGCTTCCAGGTCTTTGACTTCTTCTTCCGGCCAGGTGACTTCATCGCTTGTTCGAGTATAGACGACTTTGATGCGAGGCTCTTTCTTGGTGATTTGTTTACCAATCTGTAAGGCAATTTCCAGGTTGATGTCTTTTTCCATGGCTCCATCGGCCCCAATCGTTCCAGAATCATAACCTCCGTGTCCAGGGTCGATACAGAGAGTTGCGATCGTTTCCACTTCGGGAGCAGGAAGGGCTTCCTCTGGATCTTTTAAAAAGCGGGAGATAAAGAGAACCATGCACAAAACGATGGCCAGGCAGGCAAAGCCGCCAAGAAATATTTTAACTTTTCGTTTTAATCTTCTTTTTTTCTTTTTTGTCTGCATGGGGTCAGTATATCATTGTTTTTATGGGAAATGCAAACGTCTTATTCAAATAAAGCTGTACCAATGCGCACCATGGTACTGCCGCATTCAATGGCCAGTTTATAGTCGTGGCTCATTCCCATGGAAAGGGTATCGATTTGCGGATCCTTTGATTTCAGCTCCTGGAAGAGCTGATTCATTTTCATAAACTCTTCTTTTACAAGTTCCATATCTTCCGTATGTGTGGCCACACACATCAGCCCTTTGACCTGGATGTGTTTTAATGACTGGAGCTCTTTTATAAAAGGAAGGGCATCCTGATAAGGAAGACCGGTTTTGTTGGGGTCTTCAGAGATCTTGATTTGCACAAGAACTTTTTGGATTAAACCTTGTTTGGCCGCCTGTTTTTCAATTTCCTTTGCGAGTTTAATGGAATCCAGCGATTCGATCAAGTCTACTTTCCCTATGATGTATTTCACTTTGTTTGTCTGAAGATGGCCGATGATGTGCCAGGAATACTTTGGATCGTATTTCTCTAAAAATTCCTGAACGCGGTTTTCGCCAAATGTGTTTAAACCGTGACGATGGGCTTCATCGATTTGTTCTTTGGTTCGGCGCTTGGAGACAGCGACGATCTTTACCCCTTGTATATTTTGAAGTTCTTTGATCAATTGAGTGTTCATTTCCATTCCCTCTTTCGCTCTTTATTATAGAGCCTGTATCCAAAGAATGACAGATGTTTTTTTCTGTAAAGTAGTGTTTCATAAAATTAGAGATGGTATAATACCAAGGATAGATGTGGTGATAAAAATGAATCAGGGAATATTTATAACTTTAGAAGGAAATGACGGAGCGGGAAAGACCACGCTTTGTATGAATCTGATCTGTGAACTGGAGAAATTAGGCTATTCAACGATCTATACAAGAGAACCGGGGGGCTCCCAGATTGCGGAACAGATTCGAAATGTCTTACTAAAGGAAGAGAATACAAATATGGATGCGCGTACGGAAGCCTTGTTGTTTGCGGCCAGCCGCCGTCAGCATTTGGTTGAGGTGGTCTTGCCGGCCTTACAGGAAAAGAAGATCGTCCTCTGTGACCGGTTTGTGGATTCCAGTCTGGCTTATCAGGGCTATGCGCGAAACATCGGTATCGATGAAGTCTGGGAGCTGAATCAGTTTGCGATCCATGATTGTATGCCGCATAAAACTTTATTTTTGAAGGTGTCGGTAGAAACAGGAAAAAAACGTATGGCTCTTCGCGGGGAAACGAATCGTCTGGATCTGGAAGAAGATGATTTTCATAAAAAGGTACGGGAAGGATACGAGATCCTATTGAAGAAATTTCCGGAAAGAATCACGGTGATCGATGCCGAAAAAGGGGAACAGGAAGTTTTACAACAGGCACTCCAAGAGATCCTGGAGGTACTTTCGCAACATGAATAAAGAACTCTTGAAAAAAGAACAGCCGGTCGTTTTTCAGACGCTTTCCAATGCGCTTAAGAACCAGCGATTGGCCCATGCTTATTTATTTGCCGGCCCCAAAGGGAGCCCCAAAAGGGAAATGGCGATTCTGTTTGCGCAAAGTCTTGTCTGTTGTCACAGAGATGAAGATGGATTTGCGTGTCAGGAATGTGAATCGTGTTTACGCATTGAAAAAGAAGAAGCCATCGATTTTAAATGGATCCATGGCGATAAAGCGCGAATCAAAAAGAAAGATATCGTGGATCTGCAGTCTTTTTTTGAGACCACCAGTGTCGAAACCGGAAATCGGCGCATTTATTTTTTGGATCAGTTTGATACCGCGACCGTGGATGCTTCCAATACATTGTTGAAGTTTTTGGAAGAACCGGCCCCGGGGATCTTTGCGATCTTGAGCGCGGACGAAAAGTCCAACGTTCTTCCTACGATACAGTCGCGCTGTCAGTGGATCCAGTTTCGCCCGGCTTCGCAATCCAGAATGAGAGCTTTGTTGGAGGAAGAAACGAATCCGGAAAACGCGGCCATGTTGACGGAAGCCGGCTATTCTACCAAGAGGGCCAAAGAAGTTTTGTCATGGGATGATTTTGATTTGATCCGGGAAGCGGCCAGAGACTATGTTCTTCACTGGGACGATATTTCAACGGTTTTAAAAATGCAAAGAGAAGTATTTATTCCCAAGACCGATCGGATGACACGGGAGAAAATTACCTTATGGCTGGAATGGGTGCTTTATTTTTTGAAAAAAGACGAGGTTTCTTTGCCCCTGTCAAAAAAGGTCCGCATCCAGGAGATCTTGATTGAATCGATGGATCTTCTCAGACATCCGGTTGAACTCGCATTATTTTTAGATAAAATATATAATCAGATAAGAAAGGTTGTGGTTTCTTGAAAAACAACGAGAATTCAAATGACAATCGTAAATTTAAATATATAGTATATATTCAGTTCGAAGAATCGAAAAAAGCATATACATTCGGATCGGATGTGCCGTATAACGAAAAAGATAAAGTGGTCGTAGAAACAGTACGGGGAAAAGAATTGGGAATGGTGTGTTCTCCAAGCATCCCCTACGATGAAAGTAAGGCCAAAGGGTCTTTAAAGCCGGTGCTTCGTCTTGCGACCGAATACGATCTGATCCAGAAAGAAGAAAATGAAGAAAAAGCGAAAAGTGCCATGAAGATCTGTCATCAGTGCATAGAAGATCTGAATCTGGATATGCATCTGATCAGTTCGGAATATACACTGGATCGTTCGAAGGTGATCTTTACCTATGTCAGCGATGATCGGGTGGATTTCCGTCAGCTGCTCAAGGATCTGGCGGCGCAGCTGCATTGTCGCATCGAACTTCGTCAGGTAGGACCGCGAAACAAGGCAAAGATCATTGGAGGATTGGGAAACTGCGGGATGGAAACGTGCTGTTCCCGGTTTTTAAGTGATTTTGAAGCGGTGTCGATCAATATGGCCAAAAATCAGCTTTTGGCTTTGAACATTCAAAAACTGAGCGGACAGTGCGGAAAGCTGATGTGCTGCCTTCGTTACGAAAATGAGAATTACACCAAACTTCGTGAAGGGTTGCCGAAGATCAATTCGCAGATCACTTTTGAAGATACGCGTTACCGCATCACTTCGATGAATGTTCTACAAAGACAGGCCAAACTGGAAAACAAGGAAGAAGTTCGTTTTGTGTCTTTTGATGAACTTTGGCCGCAGGAAAAGAAGAACGATGAAACGGCAGAAAAGCTTTCAAAACGATAGAGCGAC
>NZ_CALVGO010000074.1 GCF_944327125.1 uncultured Faecalicoccus sp. | reverse complement strand
TGATGGTAGAGCCAGTCCAGGTTGCCATAGATCATTGTATCATAACCTGCCTGTTCGATCTTCTCGCAAAAGCGAAGGGCCAGATCGGTTTTCTGTTCGGTACTCAAAGAATTGATTCTTCCTGTATCCGTATTAAAGATCTCCATATCATAGGCCACCGGCAGATCCAGTTTTTCATTGGCCAACATTTCCAGAACCAACGCACACTCTTCATCTATCTCTTCTTCAGTCACGGCGCTGGAATACCAGTAGACTCCCACTTTGATGCCTTGTTCTCTGGCGCCTTTTACATTGTCGGCAAACTGTTCATCCTGGTACAATTCGCCATGGACCGCGCCGCGATACCCTATCCGGATCATCGCAAAATCAATGGAACTGGCTTTGACTTGTTCCCAGTCAATGACGCCATTGTGCTGGCTGACATCGATTCCTTGAAGACTGGTATAAGCATCCTCCTGATAGACCATGAACCCGTTTTCCTGCACAAACCGGTCAGGATCCAGTAGTTCATCTGTTTCTTTAGGCATAAGAAGCGTGAGACCTAAAGAAAAGATGATCGCAAATCCCAGACCTAAGAGAAGGATTCTTTTGAACTTTATTTTTCTTTTTCTCATATTCTTATTAAATCACAAATGTTTCTTTACGGCTATTTTGAACTCCCTTTATAAACATGATAAAATATCCCCATGAAACTTTATTTTAAAGAAACACAAGAACCAGATTCCAATGTATACAGCCTGTATAAAAAAGCGTTCCCGAAAAATGAAAGAGTCCCTTTTGAAGATCTGGACCTGCTTCCAGGAAGCCACTTATACGGCATCTATACCGATTCCGAATACACCCAGTTTGCCGGCATGATCGATATTTTAGATTATAAAGGCATCTGTCAGGTTCGCTATTTGGCCACCGATGATTCTTTGCGCGGGCAGGGAATCGGTTCTAAGATCCTGGACTGGGTCAAAGAGAACTGGAAAGACTCCATCATCTGCATCGATGTGGAATCCGACCGGGTCCCTTGCGACAATCTGGAACAGCGTTTACGAAGAAAAGCCTTCTATCATCGAAACGGATTTGAAGACAGTGAAGACTCTTATCGCTGGAACGGCGATGTCTTTGATCTTCTGGTCGCTAACGGGCCGATGAAAAAAGGCACCTATGTAGAACTGTGGAAAGAATTATTTACGATATTAAAGGCACAGAAAGCCAAACAAAACTAACTTTCTATGATATACTTTGAAGGAATATGAAAGGATGTTCATATATGGAAACAAATGAAGGAAAGAATTTTATCGAACGAATCATAGATGAAGACCTGGCCAATGGAACGTATTCGGGGGTCGTGACCCGTTTTCCACCCGAACCCAACGGCTATCTGCACGTCGGGCATGCCAAAAGTATCTTACTGAACTATGGCCTTGCCAAAGAATACAACGGAAAATTCAATTTGCGCTTTGATGACACCAATCCCACAAAAGAAAAAGTGGAATTTGTCGATTCCATCATCAAGGACGTAGAGTGGTTGGGATGCCATTATGAAGGCGATGTCAAATTCGCCTCCAACTATTATCCGCAAATGTATGAAGCCGCGATCAAGCTGATCAAAAAAGGAAAAGCCTACGTTTGTGATCTTAGCGCCGAAGAGATTCGTGCCTACCGCGGAACCTTGACAGAACCAGGAAAGGATTCGCCATACCGCAATCGTTCCATCGAAGAAAACCTTCGTCTTTTTGAAGGCATGAAGAATGGTGAGTTTGAAGATGGCGCCAAGGTTCTTCGCGCCAAGATCGATATGGCCAGTCCAAACATCAACATGCGCGATCCTGTCATCTACCGAATTTCCCGGCAGACACACCACAATACCGGAGATGAATGGATCATCTATCCAATGTATGACTTTGCCCATCCGATCGAAGATGCCATCGAAGGCATTACCCATTCGATCTGTACGTTAGAGTTTGAAGACCACCGTCCTTTATACGACTGGGTCGTAAGAGAGCTGGAATATCCTCAGCCGCCAAAACAGATCGAATTCGCAAAGATGTATCTGACCAATGTCATCACGGGAAAACGCTATATCAAACGTCTGGTGGATGAAGGCATCGTGGATGGCTGGGACGATCCTCGTTTGGTGACCATCGCCGCCTTGCGCCGCCGCGGATTCACACCGGAATCGATTCGCACTTTTATGAATCTGGTGGGTGTCTCCAAAGCCAATTCTTCGGTTGATTATGCGTATCTGGAACATTGTCTTCGTGAAGACCTCAAGCCAAAGGCACCACGCATCATGGCCGTTTTGGATCCAGTCAAACTTGTCATTGACAACTATCCGGAAGACAGTTATGAACTGGTCGAAGGAAATATCAATATGGACGATCCAGAAGCCGGTACCAAACAAGTTCCATTTGAAAGAGAATTATGGATCGAACGGGAAGACTTCATGGAAGAACCGCCAAAGAAATACTTCCGTCTGTTCCCTGGCAATGAAGTGCGTTTGATGAATGCCTACTTTGTGAAGTGTGTCGGCTGTGAAAAAGATGAAAACGGAAAGGTGACCGTTGTGCATGCGACCTATGATCCAGAGACCAAGGTAGGATCCGGCTTTACCGGAAGAAAGGTCAAAGGAACGATCCACTGGGTCCCTGTACATCACTGCATAGAAGCGACGGCCCGTTTGTATGAAAACCTGGTCGACGAAGAAAAAGGTGTCTACAACGAAGATGGCTCTTTGAATCTGAATCCAAATTCTTTACAGGTTGTGGAACATTGTTACATCGAACCGTTTGCCAAAGATGCTAAAAAACAGGATAAATTCCAATTCGTACGAAACGGATATTTCTGTGTCGATGAAAAAGATACGACCGAAGATCGTTTTGTGTTCAACCGCATCGTATCACTGAAAAGTTCATTTAAATTACCAAAATAGGCTTGGAGATCCAAGCCTTTTTCAAAAGGAGCCCGCATATGATACAAGACATTTCCCCTCACAAATTTGATAATTCCTTTAAGATCCAGACCCCTTCAAAAGAAGACCATGTTCTTGGCTTCCAGGATAAGAATGCCTTAGTCAGATATACAGACACCGGCATTCAGTGTCCCCTGTTCAAAGACCTTGATCTTCCTTTGGAAGGAACGTATCTGTTTTCCATCGATCACAAGGCTTACTTCCTGGTCATGGAGGTGCCGGAACAGAATGGTTTTTCTTATTGTCCGCTTCGTCCTTTGACCAAAGAAAGCCCCAACTATTTCGGCTTTGCCTATGCGACCGGATTTCATCTTTATGACTGGTATCGAAACCGGACATTCTGCGGACGCTGTGGCACAAAACTTATTCCCAGTACCAGCGAAAGAGCGCTTGTCTGTCCTCATTGCGGCGTAACCGAATATCCAAGGATCTTTCCTGCCGTCATCATCGCCCTGACACACAAAGACAAGATCCTTTTAGCCCAGTATCCTCATATGAAAAAACAAGTGCTTCTGGCCGGCTTTGTGGAGATCGGTGAAACCTTAGAAGAAACCGTGGCCCGGGAAGTCTATGAAGAAGTGGGCCTGAATGTGAAAAATATCCGCTATTATAAATCCCAGCCCTGGGGTATCGTCAGCGATGTTCTGGCCGGTTTCTATTGTGAATTAGACAGTGAAAAAGAGATCCGCCTGGACACGAATGAACTTCAGCGTGCCTATTGGATCTCCAGAAATGAACTTTGTTACGGCAAAGAAAACTTAGATGGAAGCCTGACTTCCGAAATGATCTATCGTTTTAAGATCGACGCCTACAAGTGAATCGGGAAAGTAACGATGGCCTTGAAGACATCCCCATCCAGAACGATCTCAAAGCTTCCGTTCTGGATCTCGCAAAAGCTTTTCACAATGGCCAGACCCAGACCGCTTCCCGGTTCATGACGGGAGGCATCGGCGCGGACAAAGCGTTCGGTAATGTCTTCCGGATCAAAATCCAAAGGCGTCTTGGAGATATTCTGAAGCGTGATCCGAGCCTTGTTGTCCACTTTTTCCACATATACAAACACCCTTGTATCCGGCAAGGCATATTTTACGATGTTCGAGATCAGGTTTTCGAATATCCGAACCGTTTTGTCTCCATCCAGCTCACAGAAAATCGCTTCTTCCGGTTTTCGAAGCACCAGCCGTAATTGATCCTTCTTTAAAAGATTTTCATTTTCGATCAAAACTTGTTCCACCAACGATACGATATCCACCGAACTCAGATTCAGATCCATATTGCCGGAGTTGGCTTTGGAGACTTCAAAGAGATCTTCGATCAGCTTGCTTAAACGATCTGTATACTGATTGATTCGTTCCAGATACTCCTGTTTTTCTTCTTGCGAAAGATGGGAATCGTTGAGCAGTTCCAGATAATTCTTGATGCCTGTCAAAGGCGTCTTTAGATCGTGAGAGACATTGGTGATCAGTTCGGTCTTCAGATTCTGGGAACGAACACGTTCCTTGATGGCTTGTTCAAAATCATCCTGCAAGGTATCCAGACGTTCCTGTAAAGACAATAAAATATCGGTATGATCCATAGGAGTAACGGAAAAATCTCCCTGTCCCATCCGATCCATTCGGCCTAACAGTTTCTTATATTCTTTTGTCAACAAAACCGCTTTATGCACCAGGAACAAATACGTACAGATGCCATAGACCAGTGCCAGAAGCCAGCCCCAGAATAAACTGAGCAAGAAGACAATAAGGGTATTGATCAGGCACCCTTTAAAAATCAGTGATTTGAGATTGTCATTGAAATCATAATTCTTAATATCCTGGATATCCTGTACCAAACGTACGATTTGACGGCCCAGCCAGACATCTTCCTTTAGAAAGCGCACAGGCCCTGAACAGAATGCGTATTTCACGTAATAAAAGCACAAGCCGGTTAAAACCATAAACAAAAAGTACACCGTAAAATCAAGCGCACCCACCCAGATCTCCGGCATCGGCAAGCCAAATCGATCAAGGGCAGGAACCAGTCTTTCATCCAGCGTCAATCCGATACAGTATGTC
>NZ_CALVGO010000073.1 GCF_944327125.1 uncultured Faecalicoccus sp. | reverse complement strand
GAAATACTTTCCAGGGTCGTTTGATCCAGCTCTTTTTTATAACGGATCTTATGTTCCAAAGAAGCCCAGGAATCCATCGCAATGGTTCGAAACTGCACTTCTACATTCATCTCGCGTTTTTCTTCATGAAGAAAGATCGGAACCTGAATGATCAGATGCAGGCTTCGGTAACCATTGGGCTTGGGATTTTTGATGTAGTCCTTGATTTCCAGAAGCGTGATATCATCCTGCGAAAGAAGATATTTTGCCAAAAGGTAAATATCGTTCTGGAAAGAACAGATCACACGGATGCCTGCGATATCAAAAAGATTTTCTTCGATTGACTGTACCGTCAAAGGAAGATGGCGGGATTCCATTTTTTTGATGATACTTTCGGGGCTCTTCAAGCGGCTTTTTATCGTTTCAATGGGGTTGGTCTCCCGTTCAATGGAAAACTCTTCGTTAAGCACTTTAAATTTTGTTTCGACTTCCATCAGGGCACAGCGATAATAGGCCATCAAAGTACGCATAGAGATGGAATCCTGGTGGATCTTTTCGAATAGATCGACTTGTTCTTCGATTGTCAGATATTGATTGATTTCCATAATATTTACACCTTATTTCGTTTATAAACTAACATAGATCCTTAAAGATTTCTACTCTATAAAGAAAGTTGAAAAACTTTTGCCGGTTGCCTAAAATGAATAAAGATAAGAAGTTGAGGGTATTTCTATGGAATATGTTTTATTAGGAATTGCGATCTTTTTTGAGATACTGGCCAGCTCTTTGCTGCATACATCAAAAGGCTTTACACAATTATGGCCTTCATTAGGCTGTATTGTCTTTTATTCGATCTGCTTTTTTGCCTTTTCCAAAGCGCTGTTAAAGATCGACTTAGGCATTGCTTATGCGACCTGGTCGGCAGTAGGCATTATTGCGACTACGATCATCGGCGTCCTGATCTTTGATCAGAAACTGACCATGATTGGGGGATTTTCCATCCTCTTGATCATTGTAGGCTGTTTGTTGCTGAACCTGTATGGCAGTCCCCGATAAAATGCATTTAAATCTAGAAAACCGCTTGAAAAAAAATGTTTGGCATGGTAGTATATCCAAGCAAGTCTATGCTTGCCCTGTATCTTTCAAACAGATACCATAGTCCAAAGGGAGGTGTACAGAATGAAAAAATACGAAATCATGTACATTGTAAACGCATCTTTAGATGAAGAACAGTTTAAAGGTGTTCAGGAACGTCTTCATGCGACGATCACATCTCATGAAGGGTCCATCGACAAGGTAGATGACTGGGGAATCAAAGATTTCGCTTATGAAATCGATCACATGAAGAAAGGTCACTATGTCGTTATCAATGTAACTGTAGGCAACGAAGGAATCGCTGAATTCCAGCGTTTGGCCCGCATCAGCAACAACGTAATTCGTATCATGGTCGTTAAGACACAGGACGAAGAATAAAAGAGGAAACCGGTATGATCAACAGAGTCGTATTAGTAGGAAGACTTACAAGAGATCCGGAATTAAGAAAGACACAGAACGGAACCAGCGTGGTCAGCTTTTCACTGGCTGTTAACCGCCGCGTACAGAGTCAGGGTCAGCCTGAGGCCGACTTTATCAACTGTGTAGCCTGGAACCGTTTGGCCGATTTAATGTGTCAGTATCTGCATCGCGGTTCTTTGATTGGTGTAGAAGGACGTATTCAGACACGTAATTATGACAACAATCAGGGACAAAGAGTGTATGTAACTGAAGTCGTTGCGGACAATGTTCAATTCTTGGAACCAAAGAATGCGCAGCATTCTTCAGCCGCGTATGCTCAGCCGGCTCCGGCTATGGATCCATATGGACAAAGTGCCCCGGCGATGCCGGCAGCTCAAGATCCATTTGGTACAGATTTTGACACAAGCGATACACTGGATATCTCCAGTGATGATTTACCATTCTAAAAAGAATAGAAAGGATAAGAACTATGGCATTTAAAAAACAACGCATGGGTCGTAAAAAAGTTTGTTACTTCACAAAGAACAAAATCAAAGAAATCGACTACAAAGATGTTGAATTATTAAAACGTTTCATCAACGCTAACGGAAAAATCATTCCTAGACGTGTAACCGGAACGCGCGCTAAATACCAGAGAATGCTGGCTACCGCAATCAAACGTGCACGTCAGATGGCTTTATTACCATATGTCGTTGACTAAGAGCTTGTAAAAAGCTCTTTTTTTTGTAGTATCCTTGTTCTAAAATAAGAAATATGAAAACAAGATCCATTACCCAGGGCGCTATGAGTGTAGCTTTGTACGGGTTGTTACTGTTATTGAACCAACAGACCGGCTTCGCGATTGAATCGATGTTAAGCTGGGTCTTTATTCTGCCGCTTTTACTCTATACAGCCAAAGAAGGAGGGTATGCCGGTTTTGTCACGGGGATCGCCATGGGACTTCTCAGCTTCTTTTTCGGATCTTTTACCACCTGGTTTTATAGCTGGACCGCCCTTTTTATCGGTTTTGTCTATGGGGTGGGTGTTTTTAAAAAGGCGCGTCACAGTACCAATTTTGTGATTTGTTTTGTCCTGTCGGTCATCATGTACATGTGCATGATCTATCTATGGGCGGCGATTTTCGGTTATGATCTCCATGCCGATTTTGACACGCTTTCCAGACTGATCCCATTCATTGATTTTTCTTCTTTTTGCGTGGTGTTCATCGTTCTTATGGCCCTTTTGCAGACCTTGTGCATCCATATGATCTCCATTCTGGCATGCCATCGTTTGCGTATCGATATAAGACCCATCGGCTCACTTTCCTTGATTCATGGAAATCCCTTGCTGGGGATCGTATCCTTAGCCATTTGGGTGTTATTTCTTTTTGGCCAAAATATGTTAGAATATTCTATATATACAAATGGGATCCGCATGGCCTTCTTTCTGGATTTTATCGTACTGGATGGATTAGGGGCCATCGTCTTGATGGATTTTGGCGTTCGCTACCGAATCCGGCTGTTTTCTTTTCTGGCCGTGATTGGTGCGTTTATACCGATCTTGAATTTGATCTGGATATTCCTGGGCGAATTGGACTGTCTTTTTTCGATTCGCAAAAGCTGGAACGTGAGAGGTTGATATGAAACAGTTTCACAAATGGAGAGGATACTTTATCCTGGCAGGATGCATCTTTATCGTATTGGTTGTGGCATCGCTGTTCTTAAATAATTATACGCAGGCTGTTTTCTTGGTTGTGGGAGGCGTTCTTTTTGCGATCCCTCTGATTGGATTTGTCCGTGATCTTAAGACCTATGGATTGAAAACGGAACTGGATATTTCCCGTGTTTTAGGCAAGGAAGCCAAAGATGCCCTGTCGTTTGGAAATATAGGGATCTTAACATATAACGAGGAATATGTCGTGACCTGGGCTTCTTCCTATTTTGACCAAAAAGGGTTGGATCTGGTCAATAAAAAACTGACCAGCTGGATCGAAGAGATCCGCACGCTTTTTGACGAGGATGTCGAAGTGATCACCGCTGAGTCGGAAGGCTCAATTTATGAAATCACCCGGAAATCGGAAGGACAGCTTTTGTTTGTCAAAGAGGTCACAGAGCTTACGCATTTGAAAAAACAGATCCAGGAAAAAGAAATCGTCGTGGGTCTGGTTCAGCTGGATAATTATATGGAATATCAGTCTTATGAAAATGAGGAACTGATGGCCCATATCAATACCCAGTTAAGAAGTCCAATCGTGACCTGGGCCCAGAAAAACGGGATCCTGATTCGACGCTTGCGAAGCGATCGCTTTATTCTTGTCTTAAATAAGAATATTCTTCATGCGATTCGGGCGCAGAACTTTTCGATTCTTCAAATCATCAAGGACAAAGCCAGCCAAATCGGGGTATCCATTACTTTGAGCATGAGTTTTGCCTATGGAACGGATGATTTTATCGTTTTGGACGATGCGATCAATGAACTGATCGAACTGGCGCAATCCCGCGGAGGGGATCAGGCAGCCATCAAAGATGTTCATGGTGCCGTGGAATATGTCGGCGGCAATTCCGAAATGAGTTCGGCCCGCTCCAAGGTAAGGGTTCGTGTATTGGCTCAGACGCTTCAGGATGCAATCTTAGAAAGCGATGCCGTCTATATCGCCGGACATATCATGACGGATTTTGACTGTATGGGGGCCTGTCTCAGTATTTCCAACTGGGCCAATGCCTTGAATAAAAAAGCTTATATTGTCTTAAAAGATGTCCCTCGTGACAACCAGCTGCAGTCGGTCATGGACCAGTATCTGCATTTTATAGAAGAACGCCACATCTTTATTACGCCATCCCTCGCCGCAGAACAGATCGATGTGTCCAAGGATCTTATGATCATGCTTGACCATGGGATCCCTGCCATCAGCAGTGCCAAAGAATTCATCGAAGATTGTCAGCGTGTGATCGTGATCGACCACCACCGACGCAATGATAACTTTGTGAAGAATGCGATCTTTACGTATGTAGAAAGCAGTGCTTCTTCTACGTGTGAACTGATCGTGGAAATGCTTCAGAATATTCCTTCGCATGTGCCGATCTTTGAGGCCGAAGCAACGATCATGTATCTGGGAATCCTGGTGGATACCAATCGCTTTAAAATGCATACCGATGCCCGTACCTTTGAAGCGGCTGCCTGCCTGAATACATGGGGGGCCAACTTTAAACTGGCAGAAAAGGCCTTATGTGAAGATTATGAGCATTTCAGCCTGAAACATCGTCTGATCCAGGCGGCCCGACCGTTCAAAGATCATTTTATGATCGTGTGTGAGGAAGAAGAAATCGTGGATAAGACGATCCTGGCCCAGGTTTCAGAAGCATTGTTGTTGATCAAAGGCTGCAAGGCAAGCTTTACGATTGCCCGCACTTTAGATCAGGGGCATCCGACCAGCTGCTCAGCCAGAAGTGATGGAAGCTTTAATGTACAGAAAATTATGGAACAGATTCACGGCGGCGGCCATTTCAGTGCAGCGGCCAGTTCTACGGATACCATGGATCCGCAAACGTTTAAACAAGAATTGATGGAATTGATCAGAAAGGAAGAGAACAGTGAAAGTCATACTGCTTAAAGATATAAAAAAAGTAGGAAAAAAAGATGAAGTCATCGAAGTCAGCGATGGTTATGCGAGAAACTATCTCATTAAAAGAAAATTAGCGGTTGCCTATACCAAAGGCAGCAGCAAGGTGCTCAATGAACAGCTTGC
>NZ_CALVGO010000072.1 GCF_944327125.1 uncultured Faecalicoccus sp. | reverse complement strand
TACTTCGCATAATGTATATTATGTAATATTTTGGTTTAATAAAGTAGCTCTATAAATAGATAGTTTGTAAAATATATAGAATAATATTGAATATATATTATTCATTTTTTTCTATTCCATTATTTATTCTTCGATATTTTATTGCATTAAGTTATATTCCATTCTTTTCTTTATTGTTCAATAAAATCATTACTTATCAAATCCATGTATTACGGATCATCGATATTTAATAAAAACTATTTTGCAATGAAACGTGGGATTATACATCTTTATCGATTTCATTGCATCTCAGAAGGTCGATATTTTTATCAAATCATTAGGCTTTATAAATAGATTGTACATTTACAATTCCATTTAACTTTCATCCAGTCCTTTATATTTGATTGTATGATATATGTTCTAATCATTAAGACAAATGAACAAATCAATTTAAAAAGTTTCTTTTTCAATGTTAGATATAACTAACTAAAAAATGTACTCGCTCGGAGTACATTGATTATTGATATGAAACTGTCATTGTATTGGTAACACCAAAAGCGCTGGAGATTAAATTTACATCAATACAATTTTTATCGTTACTCTTATAGTTGATTGCTCCATTTTTAAATGTAAATCCAACATTACATTCAATTTCCTGTTCTGGATCAAGATATTCAACGACATAGCCAAAGGCCTGACCGCCAATTTCTTCGGTTTTTGGAGCAAGATCCTTTTTTGAGAAATCTACCTTTTTCAACTCTTCTTCTGACATTTTGGAAAAATCCCCTTTGTCTTTATAATCCGTCAATAGAATTCCTCTAAGGGTTGCCTGCGGTTCCAAATACGGAACAACGATTTGCCGATCGGTTTTGTTTTTATAAGTGATCTTAAAATTATTGATTGTTGTGGTTCCGTTTGAAAATTCACTCGTGCAGTCTTTTCCATTAACAAGAATCTGCAAGGCATCATCTTCATAGAATGTATATACCTGCTTTTCAGAATCCAGAATGTCATGATTTGTTGCTTTTCTTACATCAATACTATTAAAAGATATAAATTCATCCTGATCTTTAAAGTAGAAACCCATATCCTCCTGGTTGTTGTTTGGGAAACCGACATAACCATAAACATAGGCTGTCTGTTCAGGCATAACACTTAATATGGGCATCGATTCATGCTGGTCAATAGGTTTTATATCTTCATCTTTGTTATCGGTGATTTTATAACTTACATTATTGGTAGAATACGTTTTTTTAGAATCATTGGTAATGGTGGCCATATAATAGTAATAGATAGAATTTGATTCATCATTGGTAATGATCATCACATCACTGAGCTGAAAAGTAACGTTTTTCTTCAGTTCCACTGAAGAGTTTTTTTCGGCACAGCCAAAAAGTGATATGACCATAAAGAACGCAACAAACAGACTTAAAAATCGTTTCATAAAGTCTCCTCCTATTTGATTTGAAAGCGATCCAGAAGTGCTTTTCTAGCTTTTTCTTCAAACAGATCTTCCAAAGGTTGTAAATCATTGAATGAAAAATCGGGATTTCTTTTCTGGATTGCCTTTGTAATCACGAAATCTGCCACTTGAGGGTTTTTAGGCAATAGCGGTCCGTGCAGATAGGTTCCTAATATTTTACCATCATAGAAACCTTCATATCCGGCGTCAAAACTGTTTCCGTAACCTTTTAAAACTTTTCCGAGAGGCGATTTGACATTTTCTGTCTGTCCTCCATGATTTTCAAATCCAATGATCTTTGTTTTTAAACCATCCAAATCGGCTTCGAGAATGATATTGCCTATACAGCGTTTCCCCTCTTTTCCCGTATCTGTATAGTAATCATAGAATTTCAGCCCTTCGATTTTGGAACCGTCTGCCGCAATATAATATTGTCCAAAAAGTTGATAACCTCCACAGATCAACAAAACAAACGTATGTTCATCCATAGCCTTTTTAATGTTTTCTTTGCGAGATAAAAGATCCGGGATTAGGCTGATTTGTTCTTTATCCGCACCGCCCCCAAGAAAAATCAAATCGTATTGTGAAAGATCTTTTTGTTCACCGATTCCGCATGTATCCAGGTGAAATTCAATATTTCGATCAAGACATCTTTTTTTCAGGACCATGATATTTCCTTTGTCACCATAAAGATCCATGATATCATGATACATCCAACATACATTGACTAAGTGTTTCATAGATTAATTCATCTCCTTCACAATCGCATTACGCGTAGGAAGAAGTGCTGTATATGTCGCAATGGCATAGCACTTTAATCCTGAATGCAGGCATTTTTGAATGGCCTCATCGATCGAGTTGTATATTTCAATTTTTCCTTTATAGTTTTCATAGTAAATCCGTAATGCCATATCATAAGCTCTTGTTCCTGTACAAACCACACCCTTTGTAGACTCCTTACAAATCTTTTCAAAGAAAGTATCATAGATCCAGCTAACATCTGTACCATCCTGTTCGTGGTCATTTAAAACGATACATACAACTTTGTCCTGCTCGTCTTTGTCGATCACTTTCATGACCTCGTTAGCTCCGGTAGGATTTTTTATTAAATTCAATATACATTCCTGGCCTTCTTTGACAAAGTGTTCATTTCTTCCCTTTGGCTGCGGTGCATGAGCAAAAACTTCCAATGCATACTTTAAATCAACGTCAAAATGTTTGGCTACCGCTAATACAGCAGCGCAGTTATACATGGAATACATTCCTTCGTAAGGGGAATGAATCAACATATCCCCTAGTTTAAAGTTTTCTTTTGATAAATCGATATCGGATAGTTCAACATCTAAAACCGGGGTTTTAAAATCACAGTTTTCACAATAGAAATTCCCAATATGAGAATATTGATAGTAATTATAAACCAGTTTACTTCCACAGCATGGACAGAATTTGCCTTCGCTGGCTTCTTTTGTCTGATCTGTGGAATATTTGTTTTTGGCTATACCGAAATAACTGCAATGCGCTTTAGGCGCTTTTAAAGCTAAACGGATAACATTGGGGTCGTTTCCATTTAGAATCAGTTCCTGATCGTATTCAGGCAATACCTTTTCAATCGAATCAATCAGCTGTTCCATTTCACGGGCTCTATCCAACTGATCACGGAAAAAGTTATTCACAACGAGTGCACGAACCGGAATAAACGGCAGTATATGACGAATGTTCAATTCATCTACTTCCAAAACACAGGCATTTGCTTTAACTTTTCCTGAAAGAGAAGAATTTGTCAAAAGTGCCGTACATATACCGGCTTTTAAATTATCCCCTTTCCGATTAGATACAACACTGTATCCAGCACGATCAAACAGATCGGCAATCATATTGGCTGTACTTGTTTTCCCATTGGTGCCCGTTACAAGAATCACGGGACCATCAAAAGTTAATTTTTGAAGAATATTGGGATCCAGTTTAAGTCCAATACTGCCTGGCAAAGAACCGCCTCGTCCTACCAGTCCCAGTAAAAACGCACTGATCTTTGTTGAGAGAATAGATAATGATTTCATAAGTCACGCCCCTTAGGCACAATTATACAATAGAAAATATATATTCGACTAGTTAAATTCACATTGAATTGCTTTTCGTACTAAAGTATAATGATAAGGTGCAAATGGAGGAATATAGACATGAAACAATTGGACATGATTTACGAAGGAAAGGCAAAAAAAGTTTATGCAACCGATGATCCTAACTATGTGATCGTTGACTACAAAGATGATGCAACTGCATTCAACGGTCTAAAAAAAGGTACGATTGTAGGAAAAGGTGCCATCAACAACCGAATGACCAACTACTTGATGAAGGTTTTGGAAACAAAAGGTGTTCCAACACATTTTGTAGAAGAGCTCGATGAACGCCGTACAGTGGTAAAAAAAGTGAATATCATTCCATTAGAAGTGATCATTCGTAACAAAGCTGCCGGAAGTTTCTCAAAACGTCTGGGAATCGAAGAAGGAACGGCTTTAAAATGTTCTACGATCGAATTCAGCTACAAAGATGATGATCTGGGAGACCCACTGATCAACTCTTATATGGCTATTGCAATTGGTGCAAGTACAAGAGAAGAAATCGAAACCATCAAAGAGTATGCCTTCACAGTTAATGAAGTACTAAAAGAATTCTTTGCCGGAATCGGTATTGAATTGATCGATTTCAAACTTGAATTTGGAAAAACTGCAGATGGTCAGATCGTTCTTGCCGACGAAATCTCTCCAGACACATGTCGTTATTGGGATATCAAAACAGGAAAACACCTTGATAAAGATACATTCCGCCGTGATTTAGGAGATCCAGAAGGAGCTTATCAGGAAGTATTCAAACGTATGGGATTTGGTGAATAAAATGAACGAATTCTATCAGTCCCCTCTTTCACAGCGTTACGCATCCAAAGAGATGCAGGCCTTATTTTCAAATGATAAAAAGTTTAAAACATGGCGCCGTCTTTGGATCGCTTTAGCACAAAGTGAACAAGAATTAGGCTTAGATATTACCGATGAACAAATCCAGGAACTGATCGATCATAAAGATGATATCAATTATGAGGTAGCCAAAGAGCGAGAAAAAATCGTTCGTCATGATGTCATGTCGCATGTTTATGCTTATGGAACACAATGTCCAAAAGCCAAAGGCATCATTCACTTAGGTGCTACTTCATGCTATGTTGGTGACAACACAGACTTGATCATCATGCATGAAGCTTTGGAACTGGTTCAAAAAAAAATTGTAAATATTCTTTTTGAGTTAAAAAACTTTGCCTTGAAATATAAAGATATGCCTTGTTTGGCATTTACGCATTTCCAGCCAGCTCAACCAACGACCGTTGGAAAAAGAGCTTCCCTCTGGGCACAGGATCTTTATATGGATTATTTGGAAATTGAGCACCTTCTCTTGAACAAAAAACTTCTTGGATGCAAAGGAACGACTGGTACCCAGGCAAGTTTCATGGAATTGTTTGAAGGTGATACGGATAAGGTAAAGGCATTAGATAAGAAGATCTGTGAAAAGTTAGGCTACGATGCCTACTTCCCTGTTTCAGGACAAACTTATACTCGTAAATACGATACACAAGTGTTGCAGGTTTTGGTTGGCATTGCACAAAGTGCCCATAAATTCAGCAACGACATTCGTCTTTTACAACATATGAAAGAGATCGAAGAACCATTTGAGAAAGGTCAGATTGGTTCGAGTGCGATGGCTTATAAACGCAATCCAATGCGTTCTGAACGAATCGCTGCTCTTTGTAACTATGTCATCAGTGATTCCTTAAACCCGGCCATTACCGCCAGTACTCAATGGTTTGAACGTACTTTGGACGATTCAGCCAATAAGAGAATCTCCATTGCCGAGGCTTTCCTGGCAATCGATGGAGTATTGGATCTATACATGAATGTCACGGATGGTTTGGTTGTCTATCCAAAAGTAGTGGAAGCCAATTTGATCAAGGAATTGCCTTTTATGGCCACCGAAAACATCATGATGGATGCCGTAAAAGCCGGCGGTGACCGTCAGGAACTTCATGAACTGATTCGCCAGCACTCTATGGCAGCAGGAAAAGTCGTAAAAGAAGAAGGAAAGCCAAACGATTTGATCGATCGCATTGCCAACGATCCTAAGTTTGGAATGACCAAAGAAGACATTTTAAAGATCATGGAACCAAAGAACTTTGTAGGACGTTCCATTCAGCAAACCGAAGAATTCTTTGCGGAATACATCGATCCAATTCTTGAAAAAGAAAAAGACGCTTTAGGCCTACACGCGCAAATCAATGTGTAGACGCTAAGCGTCTCTTTTTATATATGGAATCGAATAAGTCTTTAATCGTTTGTGAACAAGCTTGTAATTGGGCATCCATCTCGTAACACAGTC
>NZ_CALVGO010000071.1 GCF_944327125.1 uncultured Faecalicoccus sp. | reverse complement strand
ATAATAATTTAACCAGGGCATATGAAGGAAAAATATTTGTTCAAGTATATGCTCAATCAGGAACTGCTTCAGTTTATTCTTCTATTCATGATCAAACTTTTACTTACACTAAATCTTGGAATGTTGAAGTTCGATTAAGCTACACAGTTAATGTCCAGACAGAAAAAATAGGTTCTATTACTGGTCCATCTATTTCACTAAGACCTCTTTATGATGAAGATTTAAATAATTTTAGAATATCTGTTCAGGATATGGATGCAGAAAAAACATCAGGTGATACCCATATCAACATTTATATTAGATATTGGTTACTAGCTAATAGATATTTCCCAGGTTACGAACTAGTAACTTTTAAGCCTCCCGCAATTCAACAATATGTTTAGAAAGGAGGAATAGTAATGAAAAAAATGCAAATCATTCCTAAAATATTATTGATAATAGGGTTGGTTCTCTCAAATTTTATTTCTTTTCCTACAGCAGTATTAGCTCAAGAAACAACTAGCACTAATCAAATAGAACTTCGAGCTTTTCAGCAAAAAGCTGCATCTAAAACTTATGAAGGTATAGCTTCAGCTCCTGGCGGCTTAGGTAGGTATGAAGTACAATATATAATAAAAGTAGCATATTCTTTAAGCTATAATGTCAACACCTATCAAGTATCTAGTATCACTGATCCTAGAATTGTAATTGAATATTTATATATAAAAGGTGGAGAAGGATCTCAAGCTTATTTAAGCAATATTAGTGTTAATTCCAGCTATACTCCAGGTAGTGATCATGGAGACTTTACATGGAGCTTCAATATTATGGGACAAGCAGCTGGACAACATTATTTCTTCAAAGCAATAAATGGTTCCGATACCATCTGGGTGCCTTAAAATGAATGATAAAAATAGTAAAATTGCAAAGATATATTCACTTATACTGAGCGTTTTTCCAATAATTATGTATGTCGTCTCATCTTATCTTTTTAAGTTAGCAAATGTATCAACATATCATCAGCAAAATAATTCATGGTGGATATTTCCTTTGCCACATATGATAAATGTTCTTTGTATATTAGTTTTATCTTCATATATTAAAAAAACAGAATATGTTAAATTAACTGCCATCATTTCGGTTATTTATATAATTCTATTAGGATCTCCTATTTGGGCATTAATATTAACGGGGTTGAAAGTAAGTAACATTTTTTCTCCTTTGCTTATGATTATTAATTTTGATAATATGTCTATAATTTTAGAAATGTTTGTGTTCTACTGTTTTATCTGTATAACAATACTAAAAAAATAGGGTATCGTTGACGGGCTTTAGATCATTGACAAAGTCGCTCTTTGAGAAGGCTTTGGGGAACCAAAATTAACCGGGGTTTAATAAAAACACCTCTGAATGGATATCATTAAATTGTGATATCCTCCAGAGGTGTTTATTACTGGATCTTTTTAGTTTTCTTATAGCTTCCCCTTTTCTTTCATGGTTTGTGAATCTCTTTATCCAGACGAGGAATCCTCATATAGAAGCGTCTTCTCTATGTGCTCATAAGATCCTATTTCGATTAAATTGAAAGTTTGATGTTTCATTGGATTGAGCGCTATCTTATGAACGATTCTTTTTTATTTCTGCATTTATATAAAAACAGGTTTAAGACACCATTAGCTTAAAACTACCTGAAAAATAAATAATAATTCCACCGTTTTTCTTTAATTCTAAAATTTATAGTTTGTCAACAACTTGGGCCTTAGAAGAAACAATCTAAGCCTTTTTTTATGAATTCATTTTGATATTCTGTCAGATCTTCCTTCTGCATTGCTTTTTCATTTTCATATTCATAGTTGCGGTGCATCATTTCGTATTTGCGCTGACCAAACTGATGGAAAGGCAGAAGCTGTACTTTTTTCGCTTTGACTTTGACCAGAAGTTCTGCCAGCCCCTGGGCATCCTGAAGGGAAGCATTGAACCGGGGGATCACCGGAATCCTTGGCAGGACGTCCAAATTGTTTTGGAGGGCCCAGGAAAGATTCTGAATGATTTTTTCATTATGGACACCGGTTCCTTGATAGTGTTTATGGGAATCGTAGTGTTTGACATCAAACAACAACAGATCAAACAGAGGGGCCAGTTCCTGGAAAAGGGAGGGTTCGACATATCCGGTTGTTTCAATGGCGACATGAAGATCGTGTTTTTTTAATTCTTTCACTAAATCTTTGAGAAATTCCGGCTGAGCCATGCCTTCGCCGCCGGAAATCGTGATGCCGCCGGAAGATTCCTCATAGAAATCTTTGTCTTGAAGGGCAATTTCTACGATCTTATCGATTTCTTGTTTTTCACCTTCACACGATAAAGCGCTTTGTAAACAGTTTTGTACGCAAGCCTGGCAGTGAATGCATTTCGTTTCATCGATATGGATCTGATCTTTGACCAAAGACAGGGCGTGCTGTGGACAGATCTGGATACATTGTAGACAGCGGATACATTTTTTATGGTCCCATAAGATCTGCTGATCCATGGCCTGGCTTTCGGGATTGGCGCACCATTTACAGCGCAAAGGGCATCCTTTAAAGAAGATCGTTGTACGAATGCCGGGGCCATCGTGGATTGAGAATTTCTGAATATTGAATATTGTACCTGTTTTCATGGTTTTATTGTAACAGAAGGAACAGAAAGTTTCAAATGAAACTAAAATATATTACAAATGATATTGACATTTTCCTTTTCTCTGATTAGACTGAACGTAGAAAGCGAGGATTTTTTATGGAAAAATCATCACATTTTGGAAGTTTGACACCGAGAATGGCAAAATATCGCCAAAGCGTATTGGATGCCAAACCGTATGTGCGCTCACAAAGAGCTTTACTATGTACAGAAGCTTACCGAAATAATATGGAAAAGCCAACCGTTCTGAAACGGGCCTTGATGTTGAAGAATATTCTGGAAAAGATGTCGATCTATATCGAAGAGGAATCTTTACTGGCAGGAAACCAGGCCGAATCCAACCGGGATGCACCGGTATTTCCGGAATATACGATGAAGTTTGTGATCGATGAACTGGATACCTTTGAAAAACGAGACGGCGATGTTTTCTACATTACCGAACAGACCAAAGAAGATCTGCGCTCTATTGCCTCTTTCTGGGAAGGCATCAATCTAAGGGCGAAGGGAGAAGCTATGCTTCCAGAAGAAGTGGATGTGTATATGGAAACCGGCTTCTTTGGCATGGAGGGAAAACTAAATGCCGGAGATGCGCATTTGGCTGTCAACTATAAAAAACTCTTGAAACAGGGGTTGAAGGGGTATGAAGCCCAGGTCAAAGAAGAAAAATCGAAACTGGATCTGACGGATCCGGAATCGATTTCAAAATATCATTTCTATGATGCGGTATTGATCGTGATTGAAGCGGTACGGCATTTTGCCCTTCGTTATGCCAAACTGGCTAAAGAAGAAGCCCAGAAGGCATCGGCTTTACGTAAAGAAGAGTTGCTGGAGATTGCGCGTATCTGTTCCAGGGTTCCGTATGAACCGGCTCAGAGTTTCTATGAAGCCATTCAGTCGGTGTGGTTCATTCAGCTGATCCTGCAGATTGAATCCAATGGACATTCGGTCTCTTTTGGACGCTTTGATCAGTATATGGAGCCTTATTATAAAAAGGACAAGGAAGCCGGTCTGATCGATGAAGCCAAGGCGTTAGAACTTTTAAGCAATCTGTGGATCAAGGCACTGACCATAAATAAGGTGCGCTCACAAGCTCATACATTCTCCAGTGCCGGTTCGCCGATGTATCAAAATGTAACGATTGGAGGACAGACGCCGGATAAAAAGGATGCGGTCAATGAAATGTCGTATCTGGTCTTGACTTCGGTAGCCCAGACGCGCTTGACTCAGCCCAATCTGACGGTTCGTTATCATGCGCATATCGATCCGCATTTCTTTGATGAATGCATCGAAGTTATGAAGCTTGGATTTGGTATGCCGGCTTTAAATAACGATGAGATCATTATTCCTTCCTTTATCGATAAAGGCGTCAAGGAAGAAGATGCCTATGACTATAGTGCCATTGGCTGTGTAGAAACGGCGGTACCGGGCAAGTGGGGGTATCGCTGCACGGGAATGAGTTATATGAATTTTCCTCGGATCCTTTTGATTGCGATGAACGATGGTATCGATCTGACCAGCCAAAAGCGCTTTACCAAAGGATATGGAAAATTCACGGATATGAAATCGTTTGATGAACTGATGGAAGCCTGGGACAAAACGGTTCGTGAGCTGACTCGAATGAGTGTGATCGTAGAAAATACGATCGACCTGGCTTCTGAAAAAGAAGTTCCGGATATCTTGTGTTCCTGCCTGGTAGATGATTGCATCCATCGTGGAAAGACGATCAAAGAAGGCGGAGCGGTCTATGATTTTATTTCCGGCTTGCAGGTAGGGATTGCCAACATGGCGGACAGTCTGGCTGCGATTCGAAAGCTTGTTTTTGAAGAAAAGAAGATCACACAGGAAGAACTTTGGGAAGCGCTTTTAGATGACTTTTCTTCGGAAAAATCAAAAAGGATCCAGAAGATGCTGATCCAGGAAGCGCCAAAGTATGGAAACGATGACGATTATGCCGATCAGCTGATCGTCAAGGCGTATGATTCTTATATCGATGAAATGAAAAAATATCCGAACACCCGTCATAACCGGGGACCGATTGGCGGGATCCGCTATGCGGGAACTTCTTCGATCTCGGCCAACGTGGGACAAGGATACGGCACTATGGCCACACCGGATGGAAGAAAGGCCAAAACTCCGCTGGCTGAAGGTTCCAGCCCGGCACATGCGATGGATACTCATGGACCTACCGCAGTCTTCAAGAGTGTTTCTAAACTGCCGACGATCGAAATCACAGGTGGTTCTTTACTGAATCAGAAAGTAACACCTTCCATGCTGGCCAGCGAGGAGAACAAACAGAAACTGGAAATGATGATCAGAACGTTCTTCAACCGTCTGCATGGTTATCATGTCCAATACAACGTCGTAGACAAAGCGACTTTGCTGGATGCGCAGATCCATCCGGAAAACCACCAGGATCTGATTGTTCGGGTGGCTGGTTATTCGGCTTTCTTCAATGTCTTAAGCAAGGCCACGCAGGATGATATCATCGCTCGTACAGAACAACAATTATAATCTTTATTGAAAAGACGACCTCATTTGTTTACAATCATACTATGAATAAAAAATATATTTATGGTTTAGATGGATTAAGGGCGTTGGCCATTCTTGGCGTTACGCTCTTTCATATGCTTCCCGGTGTCATGCCGGGAGGCTATTTTGGGGTCGTCCTTTTTTTTGTACTGACCGGATTTTTGATGACGGTTTCTGCCAGAAAAAAGAAGTTTTCTTTTATTTCTTATTTTCTGGCTCGCATCAAGCGAATCTATCCGGCTTTGATCCTTGTCGTATTGAGTACACTGGGGGTTTATTTCTTTTTGGCGCCGAATGCGTTAAACGGCATTCGCATGGAAGTGCTCAGTATTTTTGGCGGTTTCAACAACTGGTGGCAGATTACCCAGAACATGGATTATTTCACCCGGATTGCCAACGCATCGCCGTTTTCTCATCTTTGGTTTTTATCCATTGAAATGCAGTTTTATCTTTTGTTTCCCTTCTTGTTTCTGATATTTAGAAAGGTCCGAAAACAAAAAGGAAGATCGTTTACTTTCCTCTTTGTCTGTATTTTAAGTCTGGTCCTGGCGATGATCATGCCCTTAGGCTATCTATTGGGCTTTGATATCACAAGGCTATATTATGGAACCGATACGCGAATCTTTTCTTTGTTTGCGGGAATGGCCTTAGGATGGCTCTACACTTCTTCATTTAAAAAGAAGCTATCCGTTATCCCTATTCTGGTGATGATGGCTCTTTTTATCGGAGT
>NZ_CALVGO010000070.1 GCF_944327125.1 uncultured Faecalicoccus sp. | reverse complement strand
GAACTGGATGCCGAATTTGCCTGTATTTTGGTCGATACCAAAGAGCACCATGTCATTGCCGCACGAGATCCCATTGGAATTCGACCGCTTTATTACGGATACGACAAACACGGCGATATCGTGTTTGCCTCAGAACCTAAAAACCTGGTCGATCTGGTCGAGAAAATCATTCCGTTTCCCCCGGGACATTACTATAAAGACGGCACTTTTGTCTGTTATCGCGATTTAAGCCACGTGGATACGATGCATCATGCTCCCCTAGAAGAGACTTGTGCCCAGATCAAAGAATATTTAGTGGCCGGCATTCAAAAACGCCTGGATGCCGATGCCCCGATCGGATTTTTATTGAGCGGCGGCTTGGATTCTTCTTTGGTTTGTGCCATCAGCACCAAGCTTTTGAACAAACCGATCCGTACCTTTGCGATCGGGATGAAAAGCGACGCAATCGATCTCAAATATGCCAAAGAAGTCGCCGACTATATCCAAAGTGAACACCATGAATATCTGATCGATGATCACGATGTTTTAGAAGCCATCGAACCAGTGATCCAAACGCTGGCAACCTATGACATCACAACGATCCGTGCCAGCATCGGCATGTATCTGTTGTGCCAGAAGATCCATGAAGAAACGGATGTCCGTGTGTTATTGACCGGTGAGATCTCGGATGAGATCTTTGGATATAAATATACCGATTTTGCCCCCGATGCCCAAGCTTTTCAAAAAGAAAGCGAAAAACGCATCCGGGAGCTGCATATGTACGATGTGCTCCGGGCGGACCGCTGCATTTCTTCGCATTCGATGGAGGCGCGTGTGCCTTTTGGGGACCTTGCCTTTGTCGATTACTGCATGCACATCGATCCATCCCAAAAGATGAATACCTATCATAAAGGAAAATACTTGCTTCGGCACGCCTTTGAAAAGGACGATGTCTTGCCGTACGATATCTTGATGCGCGAAAAGGCTGCCTTTTCCGATGCCGTAGGGCATTCTTTGCGCGATACGATTTGTGTCTATGCCGAGGGTCTTTATACCGATGAAGAATTTGAAAAGAAAAGAAAACGATATGTCCATGCGACCCCTTTTACCAAGGAAAGCCTATTGTATCGGGAGATCTTCGAAAAATATTATCCGGGACAGTCGCAGATGATCGTTGATTTCTGGATGCCGAACCGCTCCTGGAACGGATGCGATGTCCAAGATCCCAGTGCCCGTGTTCTTTCGAATTACGGACAAAGTGGAATGTAAGGAGGAAGATTTTATGTTTATGCCAAGAGAACACGATGCTTGCGGAATCGGTACTGTTGTACAGATCGACGGCAAGAAAAGCTACGATGTCGTAGATAAAGCGTTACATATTGTCGAAAAACTCGAACACCGCGCCGGAAAGGATGCGACAGGCCAAGTCGGAGATGGCGTCGGTGTCTTATTACAGATCTCTCATCCTTTCTTTAAAAAAGTCATGCACAAACAAGGCATTGAACTGAAGGAAGAGGGTGGATATGGGATCGCCATGTTCTTTTTTCCGCAAGAAGCCTTAAAACGCAACCAGCATAAACGCCTCTTTGAGACGATCGTCAAAAACGAGGGAGCGCAAGTCTTGGGATGGCGAAAAGTTCCTTGCGATTCTGCGATTTTGGGCAAGCCGGCCCAGGAATGCATGCCTTATATTGAACAAGCCTTTATTCAGAAACCGGAAACAGTTGAAAAAGGATTGGCTTTTGATCGCATCTTGTATTTGATTCGCCGTCAGTTTGAAAAGAGCTGTCCGGAAACCTATGTCGTTTCCTGTTCCAGCCGTACGATCGTTTATAAAGGAATGTTTTTGGTCAAACAGCTGCGTTTGTTCTATTTAGATCTGCAAGATACGGATTATCAAAGTGCGATCGCCATTGTCCATTCGCGTTTTTCCACGAATACGACACCTTCCTGGCAGCGTGCCCATCCCAATCGTTTGATTGCGCACAATGGCGAGATCAATACGATTCGCGGGAATATTGACCGCATGCTGGCAAGGGAAGAAAGCATGAATTCGGATTTCTTAGATCAAAATCTGAAAAAGATCTTACCCGTGGTCAGTACGTCGGGATCCGACAGTGCCATGCTGGATAATACCTTAGAGTTTTTAATGATGAATGGAATGGATCTGGCAAAAGCGATCCTGATCACGATCCCGGAACCTTGGAAACATGTTCCAATGGAACAGAAGAAAAAAGATTTTTATCATTACTATGCCACGATGATGGAACCGTGGGATGGCCCGGCAGCCATCTTGTTCTCGGATGGAGATCAGGTAGGAGCCGTCCTGGATCGCAATGGGCTTCGACCCAGCCGTTATTACATCACCAAAGAGAATATGCTTGTGCTTTCCAGCGAAGTCGGGGTGTTAGATTTTGAACCGGAACAGATCGTGAAGAAAGCCCGCCTGGAGCCAGGAAAAATGTTGCTGGTGGATACGAAAGCGAAAAAACTGATCACAGATGATGAGATCAAGGCTCGTTATGCCGGCGAAAATCCGTATGGGGAGTGGCTGAGCCTTTATTTGCTTCATCTGAAAGACTTGACTGCACCGGATAAAAAGCCGCATAAACACACGCAGGAAGAGCGGGATAAACTTTATAAAGTCTTTGGCTACACTTATGAAGATATCCAGGATGAGATCCTTCCCATGGCGAAAAACGGAGCCGAACCGACCGCTTCGATGGGAACGGACATTCCTTTGGCGGTATTGAGTGACCGGCATCCCTCTTTATTCCACTATTTTAAACAGCTCTTTGCCCAGGTTACCAATCCGCCTATCGATTCCTTGCGCGAAGAAGTGGTCACCGATACAACCGTTTATATCGGAAGTGACGGAAACTTATTAGAAGAAAAGAGCCAAAACTGTACCGTCTTAGAAGTCAACAACCCGATCCTGGATTCCCGGGATATGGATAAGATCCGCAACCTGCATCAAAAAGGCTTTCAAAATCAAACGATCTCTTTGTTGTTTTACCGCGGCATGCCTTTAAAGGATGCCTTGGATCACATGTTTATTGAATGCGACCGGGCATATCGGCAAGGGGCCAATATTTTGATCTTGAGCGATAAAGGTGTCGATGAAAGTCATATGGCGATCCCCAGCTTGTTAGCGGTATCAGCTTTGGAACATCATCTTGTCCAGACCAAGAAACGCACTGCGGTCTCGATCATTTTGGAAAGCGGCGAGCCGCGGGATGTTCATCAGTTTGCCTGTCTGTTAGGTTATGGGGCAACAGCGATCTATCCGTATCTGGCCCATGAATGCATTGAAGAAATGATCGAAAAAGACATGTTGGACAAAGAACCTTCGTCAGCGATCCACGATTATAACGAAGCCATTCTTCATGGCATCGTTAAGATTGCCGCCAAGATGGGGATCTCTACCTTACAGTCGTATCAGTCGGCCCAGATCTTTGAAGCCATCGGAATTTCGAAAGAAGTGATCGATGCCTATTTTACGAATACACTGTCGCGCGTCGGAGGCATCGGCTTAAAAGAAATCGAAGAAGATTTGATCTACCATCACGATCACGGCTTTGATCCATTGGGATTATCCACCGATACGACATTAGACAGCATCGGTTTTCATAAACTGCGCTCCGGGAAAAGAAAAGAAGATCATCTCTATGATCCCAAGACGATCGTGACTCTACAAGAAGCGACCCGGCTCAAGGATTACGGATTGTTTAAAGAATACTCCAGGATGGTCAATGATCAGGATCGGCCCCACACTTTAAGGGCTTCCTTAGAATTTGTCCATGAGCATCCAAGTGTACCGATCGAAGAAGTGGAGTCGGTCTATGAGATCGTCAAACGATTTAAGACGGGTGCCATGTCCTATGGCTCGATCTCGGAAGAGGCGCATACCACCATGGCGATTGCGATGAATCGCCTTCATGGAAAATCCAATTCCGGAGAGGGTGGAGAAAAACCCGAACGACTAGGAACTGAGAAGAATTCGGCGATCAAACAAGTCGCCAGCGGACGTTTTGGGGTGACCAGTGAATATTTGACCAGTGCCCAGGAGATCCAGATCAAGATGGCGCAAGGGGCCAAACCTGGAGAAGGCGGACATCTGCCGGGCAAAAAAGTCTATCCATGGATTGCCAAGACGCGCTACAGCACGCCGGGTGTAACTTTGATCTCCCCGCCTCCTCATCACGATATTTACTCCATCGAGGATCTGGCGCAATTGATCTATGATCTGAAAAATGCGAATCATAAGGCCCGCATCAGTGTCAAACTGGTCAGCGAGGATGGAGTCGGAACGATTGCCTGTGGGGTAGCTAAAGCTGGGGCAACGGTCGTCTTGATTTCCGGATACGATGGCGGCACAGGGGCAGCACCCCAGTCCAGCATTCATCATGCCGGACTTCCTTGGGAGTTAGGACTGGCACAAACACACAAGGATCTGATCGAAAATGGGTTGCGCAGCCGGGTCATTTTAGAAACGGACGGCAAACTCATGACCGGGCGTGATGTGGCCATCGCCTGTTTGTTGGGCGCGGAAGAATTTGGCTTTGCGACGGCACCGTTAGTTACGATGGGATGTCGGATGATGCGCGTTTGTAACTTGGATACTTGTCCTTTTGGCATTGCCACGCAAAATGAAGAATTGCGCAAGCGCTTTAAAGGAAAACCGGAATATGTCATGAATTTTATGTTGTTTATTGCGCAGGAATTACGAGAGATCATGGCGAAGCTGGGTTTTCGTTCCATTGATGAAATGGTGGGGCATACCGAATGTCTTCAAGTTCGGCCAGAACTGAAAAAACGTCAAAAGATGTTGGATCTCAGCGATTTATTGGGACAAGCGCATCCGGTGCATTACCAGGCTTCGGACGCCTATGATTTTAAGTTGGAAGAAACGTTGGATCATAAAGAAATCTTGCCGCGTTTTATGCCGTATCTCAAGAATAAACAATCGCATGAAGAAACATTCAAGATCTCCAGTACCGATCGTACGGTGGGCACTTTGTTTGGCTCTTTGATCACGACGATGTTTAAAAATACCTTGCCGGAAGATACCTTTACGATTCATTGTGTCGGCGGGGCCGGCCAATCGTTTGGAGCCTTCATTCCTCAAGGATTGACTTTGGAAGTAACGGGCGATTCCAATGATTATTTTGGGAAAGGATTATCGGGAGGAAAACTGATTATCAAACCCGATCCGCGCTCTGGCTTTGCGGCGGAAGAAAATGTGATCATCGGCAACGTGGCTCTTTATGGGGCAACCAGCGGCAAGGCATTTATTCGCGGCAAGGCCGGGGAACGCTTCTGTGTACGAAATTCGGGAGCTACGGCCGTTGTGGAAGGCTGCGGCGATCACGGGCTGGAATATATGACCGGAGGAACCGCTGTCATCTTAGGAAAAACCGGGAAAAACTTTGCGGCCGGGATGTCTGGAGGCATCGCGTACGTCTTAGATACCGATCATGACCTCTATTTGCGAATCAATAGAGAACTGGTCTCCATGGAAGCTGTGACCGGCAAAGCCGACATGGAAGAGCTTCAGGAGATCTTGAAGGAGCACGTTGCCGCAACGGATTCTTCCGTTGCGAAAAAGATCCTGGAACATTTTGAAGAAAATCTCAAAAACTTCAAAAAGATCGTTCCAAAAGATTATCAGATCATGAAAGATTCGATCAAAGCTCTGCAGGATAAAGGTTTCCATCAAGAAGAAGCAGAATTAAAAGCCTTTGAAATGGCTTTTCAACGATAGGAGGGAACGCCATGGGAAAATCAACAGGATTTTTAGAGTTTCAAAGAGAAGAGAATCCGGCATTTTTGCCATTGGACAGAATTCATGACTTCCATGAATTTCATGAAGAGCTCGATGAAAAAGAACGTCGAAAACAAGGGGCCCGCTGTATGAATTGCGGGGTTCCCTTCTGTCAGTCGGCCATTCAATTGAAAGGAAAGGTGAC
>NZ_CALVGO010000069.1 GCF_944327125.1 uncultured Faecalicoccus sp. | reverse complement strand
GCTAAAGAACGGTGTAAACTTTTGGGAATCCGTAGTTTGAATTGTCCAGAATAATAATCTAGATTATTGGGTTCCGGAATTGAGATTCCTTCCTCTAATGCAGCTAAGATCCACTCTTTTTTCGCATCTTGTGCATTATGAAACGCACTTTCGATCGTTTCGCCGCTGGTTATACAGCCAGGCAAATCTGGAAAAGACCACCTTCATCAAAATCTTCGAAAACGACCATCCGATAGGACTGATTTAAATATTCTTCAATCGTTTTCATCATGATTTTTTCCTCGCTTTCTACTGTTTTTTGAAGTTCGTCTGCATTATAAATAGTATCGTATTTGGCGTCAAATAATAAGGTGCCTTATAAAAAAATGGACTTTATTGTCCATTGTTGATGATTTGATAACCTTTTTTCCTTACAGTATTTCGAATATAATCGATCGTTTGATCCAAGCCATGGTCTGCCAGGGTTGTTAATAGATGCAGGATCAGCTTGTCCGTATCCGGGTGGATCATGATGCGGTTTCGTCCCTGGAGATAGTAATCCAAAGCGCTGCGGTCGGTGTATTTCTCTTTTTGGTAGATCATACTGGCTGCAACGCGGTCGCAGAACATTTCGATCACATAGTTGACCGGCATACGCACCGGATGGACACCGTGAGGACCATTATCGAGCCAGTATTCCCAATGGTGTTTGTTTCTTCCTTTATGGTGAAGCCAGCTCAAAGAATATCCGATCTCTTCTTTTTGGGCATCGATGGGGGAACGAAATCCCTGATAGTACTGAAAACCGGTCTTTAATTCGGTCCAGGAATACTTGCTGAGATCGTGCAAGAAGCCTTGTTTATAAAGATGGCATCGAAAACAAAGCTTTGTGACTTTTACTTTATGTTTATTGATGGTTTTTAAATGCCCTTTGATCTTAGAAAGAGAGGTCATGAGATCACTCCTTTTGACGTTTTTAATTCTAACATAAAGTGTTAGAATGATACCATTGAAACCCAGGGAGGAATGTTCATGAAATTTGCGGACTATATTTATCATCATCCAGATGTCGAAACTTTAAAAAAAGAGATCCAGACGATTGAAAAACAGCTTCAGGAAGCTTCGAATCTTGAATCGTTCTGGAAGGCGTTTATGGACTTTGACACCTTGAATCGACATTTTTCTACCGATCTGAATCTTTGTGAGATCCGCCACACGATCAATACCAAAGATTCGTATTACAAACAAGAAGAAGATTATCTCAATGAGATCCTGCCGATCGTCCAGGAAGATCTGGTTCGAGTGGGCAATGTGATCTTGGAAAGTCCTTATCGAAAAGAACTGGAAAAGAAGATCCCTCAAACGTATTTCTGGGCCAAGGAGCTGGAAAAGAAATGTTTTTCACCCGAAGTGATCGAAGATCTCCAGGTCGAAAACAAAGCTTCCAGCGCCTATCAACAGCTTGTGGCCAGTGCCCAGGTGGAATTTGAAGGAAACACGTATACGCTTTCGCAATTGGAGCCTTTGATGAAAAGTAAAGATCGCTCGCTGCGTAAACGAGCCACGAAAGCTTATTGGGGCTGGTTTGAAGAAAACGAAGAAGAACTGGCTTCGATTTTTGATACGTTGGTCAAGACAAGAGATCGAATTGCCAAAAAGCTGGGGTATGAAAACTTTATCGGCTGCGGATACGACCGCATGTATCGTTTTGATTATGATCAAAAGGACGTCGAAACATACCGCCAACAAGTTTTAAAGACAGTGGTTCCTTTAAATAATAGACTTTATGAAAGGCAGAAGAACCGATTGGGCGTTGATCGTTTGATGGCCTGGGATGAAAAAGTGGAATTTGTGAGCGGCAACCCTAAGCCCAAACACGATCGTCAAACCATGGTTCAGCTGGCTTTACAGATGTATCGGGAATTGTCTGTGGAAACAGGGGAGTTCTTTGCGTATATGATCGATCACGATCTGATGGATCTGGACAGTAAACCAGGCAAGGCGGCAGGCGGCTATTGTACGTATCTCAATGATTATGATGCCCCGTTTATCTTTGCGAATTTCAATCAGACCAGCGGCGATGTCGAGGTCCTGACCCATGAAGCAGGACACGCCTATCAGGCCTATTCTTCCAAAGAGATCGTTCCGATGGAATGTATTTGGCCCACCAGTGAAAGTGCGGAGATCCATTCAATGTCGATGGAATTTTTGACCTATCCATGGATGAAAAACTTCTTTTTGGAAGATACGCAAAAGTTTATCTTTGATCATTTGAGCGGTGCCGTAAAATTCTTGCCGTATGGGGTGCTGGTCGATCATTTTCAGCACGAGGTCTATGCCCACCCGGAAAAAGATCATGCCTGGCGTATGCAGACATGGAGAGAACTGGAAAAACAATATCTTCCGCATAAAGACTATGAAGAAGTGGAACTCTTAGAAAGAGGCGGCTGGTGGATGCGGCAGCTGCACATCTTTATGGATCCTTTCTATTATATTGATTATACGTTAGCACAAGTCTGTGCATTACAGTTCTGGGCCAGGGCACAGAAAAAGGATCCCGATACCTTTAAAGATTATCAGCGGATCTGTAAGTTAGGCGGAAGTCTTCCGTTCAAACAGATCGTACATCAGGCACATTTACAAGATCCTTTTGAAAAGGGCTGTCTGGATGAAACGATCCAGGAAGTTTCTGCGGTCCTGGATTCGATCACGGATGAGGAACTTTTATGAGAAGGGCCAGACAACAGCTTTCACAAAGTGAATGCGAAAGGATCCTGAATCAAAATACGTCCGGTATTTTAGCCCTTTGCGGCAAGGATCAGCAGCCTTATGGGGTTCCGTTAAGTTATGCCTATGCAGAAAATCGGATCTTTTTCCACATTGCGAAAAGCGGTCATAAGATGGATTTGATCCAGGAGAATCCCAAGGCATCGTTTACGGTAATCGATCAGGATCATGTACGGCCGGAACTTTTCACGACCCAGTATAAAAGCGTGATCGTTCAGGGAAGAATTTTGATGGCCAAGGATGCCTTAAAACGAGAAGGGCTGATCAAATTGAGTGAAAAATACAGCCCGGGAATCGATCCCGAACCGGAAATCAAACGGTATGGGGATCAATGTGAGGTTTTAGTTTTAGAAATGATGACTTGTACCGGAAAACAAGCAAAGGAATATTTGTAAAGAAGAGTGGAAGGAAGAATATGCAAAACGACACACTTTCCAGATTACGAAATGGGGAAGCCTTAAATTTATCTGAGCAGATCAAGATGATCTTGTTGTTGGCGATCCCTGCCATATTATCACAGATCTCCAGTACGGCGATGCAGTATATCGATGCCAGTATGGTGGGAAGCCTGGGGGCCCAGGCTTCTGCCAGCATTGGTTTGGTTTCCAGTACGACCTGGATGTTTGGCGGTGTCAGTTTTGCGATCATTACCGGTTTTACTGTACAGGTAGCTCATGCGATCGGGGCCAAAGCTTTTGTGCGTGCCCGCAACATCATGAAACAAGGGTTCTTGTTTGGTGAAGGGTTTGCGCTTGCCTTAGCCTTGATTGGAGCCGGCATTTCTTCCTTTTTGCCAGGATGGTTAGGAGGAACACCGGAGATCTTACAGAACGCCTTTTTGTACTTTCTGGTCTTTGCCTTGTTTCTTCCTTTTCAACAATTGAATTATTTGGCCACAGGGATGCTGCAGGCATCGGGGAATATGAAGGTTCCCAGCCTCTTGAACATTTTAATGTGTATTCTGGATGTGTTCTTTAACATGTTCTTTATCTTTTATCTGGATCTGGGGGTCATGGGGGCCAGTATTGGAACGGGCTGTTCGCAGCTGGTGGTTTCTTTACTGATGTGCGGCTTTCTCTTTTTCAAAAGCGAGTTTTTACATCTTCGTAAAGAGGAGAAATTCTACTGGGATAAAGAGATCTTTTCCCAGGCTTTACGAATCGGGCTTCCGGTTGGTTTGGATCGCCTGGTGACCAGCAGTGCCTATGTGGCTTTCACGCGCATTGTTTCCCCATTAGGAACAATTGCGATTGCAGCCAACAGTTTTGGGATCACGGCTGAAAGTCTTTGTTACATGCCAGGCTATGGGGTGCAAAGTGCGGCCATTACTTTGATCGGTCAAAGCATTGGTGCCAAGCGCAAAGATCTGACCTATCGTTTAGGCGTGCTCACGACATTGTTAGGGACGGGGCTGATGACTTGTTCTGGCATGTTTATGTATTTTGGTTCGCCATTGATGATGCATCTGTTGAGCCCAGATGCCCAGATTGTCGCTTTGGGGGTGCAGATCCTTCGCATTGAAGCTTTTGCCGAACCGATGTATGGCGCCAGCATCGTGGTGGCCGGCGTTCTTCAGGGAGCTGGCGATACGTTGTCTTCTTCTTTGATGAATCTTGTCAGTATGTGGTGTGTCCGTATTCCATTGGCGGCCATCCTGGCAGGAACCTACGGTTTGCCAGGTGTCTGGTTTGCGATGGCTTTGGAGCTGAATGTGCGAGGCATTCTTTTCTTGATTCGGCTGGTCAGAAAGAAATGGCTCTATAAACTGGAGAATGGATCCTCAATTGTATTTAAGCAATGAAAATGGTATTCTTGTTCTATGAATGAAAGACAAGGAAAGATCTTAGAGCTGCTGAGTCAGCACAAACGTTTGGAAGTTACGGAATTATCGAAACGTTTTCAAGTTTCCCAGGTTACGATTCGAAAAGATCTGATGACTTTGGAACAAAATGGAATGCTGATTCGGGAACATGGCTATGCCACTCTCAACAACAGCGATGATATCAATAAGCGCCTTCCTTTTCACTTTGAACAAAAGCTGAGGATTGCCAAAGAGGCTTGTAAACTGGTGGAAGATGGGGAAACGGTCTTTATTGAAAGCGGATCGTGCTGTGCTTTACTGGCACTGGAGATCGCGACGACCAAAAAAGAAGTGACCATTGTGACCAACTCCAGCTTTATTGCGGATTACATCCGTAAATGTGAAGGGGTGCAGATCGTCTTGCTGGGCGGAAATTTCCAGAAAGAAGCCCAGGTAATGGTGGGTCCGATGACGGCACAATGTGCGCAGGCGTATTTTGCGGACAAGATCTTTATCGGAACGGATGGTTTCAGTTTGCGCACGGGCTTTACCGGCAATGATTATCTTCGCAGCATTGCGGTCCAGGATATGTCCAAACAGGCAGATAAAGTGATCGTGATCACGGATTCCTCGAAGTTTTCTCAGAAGGGAAATGTATCTTTGATCGATACTAAACAAATCTACATGCTGGTAACGGATTCTCAGATCCCGTCTGAACAGGAAGTGTATCTAAAAGAACAGGGAATAAAAATTTTAAAGGCTTAGAAGAAATATTCTAAGTTTTTTTGGTAGTTTTAGGCCAATGGTGGTTTAAGACTGTCTGATTTTCATATAAAAGAAGAGGTAAAAAAACTGTTGATAAAGTCTTTTCAGAAAGCGATTTTATCAACAGTCTGAAAGGAGAGTTGAAGCTCTCCTTTTTTGTGTTAAGGCACTTTGCTCATTTGCTTACTTGAATTATAGTATGGTCTTTTTTTTAGGCTGGTTCTATCAACAAGCAATTGATAGTGTTTCTATCGCTTAGTTCTTTGTTTTAAACAAAACTGTATTACAATAACTACTATTTTACTATTATAGCAAAAATTTAATGATTATATAATTCTATAACTATATTACTATACGATATATAATTTAAGTGAATTAAAGTAATTTCAAAGGACGTGATAATTATGGTTATTTTATTAAATTAAAATTTACTTTTATGTAAAAAGGCTAAAAAAGAAAAGAGGTGCGAAATATGAAAAAGTTGATTTGCCTACTTACATCTTTAATTTTTTGCTTATGTTTTATAGCACCAGTTTCCGCAGAAGAAAATTTAAATGATAATATCAGTGCTTTTAAAATAATGTATGACAATATTGAAAAAGTAACTATTACTCAAAATGGAGAGGATGTTACAGAAAAATATATCGACGGATTTGTTGATGCTTATCAATCGGGAGAAGAAGATAAAATAGATGCATATATCAATTCAAATAACTTAAATATTAGTGTAGTTGCAGATAATAAT
>NZ_CALVGO010000068.1 GCF_944327125.1 uncultured Faecalicoccus sp. | reverse complement strand
CGCAAACGTCCCAGGGCATTCTGTACACCGTGGGTCAAAACTTCCGTCACCAGCGAAGACTTTCCGGAACCGGACACGCCGGTCACTACGGTAAAGGTTCCCAGCTTAAAGTCAACCGTGACATTTTTTAAATTGTTTTGACTCGCTTTTACAATGCGCAGTTTCTTGCCGTTTCCTTTGCGGCGCTTTTGCGGTACCTCGATTTTTTTACGGCCGCTCAAATAAGCCCCGGTAATCGAATCCGGATTTTCCATGATCTGTTCGGGGGTTCCGGTGGCGACGATCTCGCCCCCATGGATCCCGGCTCCCGGTCCCACATCGACAATATAATCGCTGGCTCGCATCGTATCTTCGTCGTGTTCGACAACGATCAATGTATTGCCAAGATCACGCATATCTTTTAGCGCCGAGATCAAACGATCATTGTCTCTTTGATGCAGCCCAATGCTCGGTTCATCCAAGACATACATGACCCCGGTCAGTTTGGAACCAATCTGCGTTGCCAGACGGATCCGCTGCGCTTCTCCTCCCGAAAGGGTCGAAGCCAAACGATCCAAGGTCAAATAATTCAAGCCGACATGATTCAAGAATTCCAAACGGTTTTTGATTTCCTTGACGATCAAATGCGCAATTTTTTCCTGCATCGGCGTCAGCGAAAGCTCATTCATAAAGACCAGCGCTTCTTTGATTGACATCTGCGTCCATTCATAGATGTTCTTTTGTCCCACCCGTACACTCAAAGCTTGTTCATTCAAACGCGCTCCATGACAGGTTGGACAAGGAGCATCGGCGATAAAGCTTCCGTACCAGTCTCTGGACATCGCCGAAGAAGTCTCCATGTAGCGTCTTTCGATCATCGGAGCTACTCCTTCGATGACCTCAACTTTGGCCTGATGGATCCCGCCTCGGGAATGAAGCTGATAAGCAATCGGAACATCCGATCCGTATAAAATATAATGAAGCTGTTGTTTGGGCAGATCTTTGATCGGCGTATCCATATCGATTTGATAATAATCAATCAGTGCCTTCATTCTCTGCCATTCCAAATTTTCGGTATTGACGATATTTTTATAATAGCGAATGCCACCCTGGGCAATCGACAACGACGGATCCGGGATCAAGAGATGCAGATCGACTTTCTGTGTGATTCCCAATCCCTTACATGTAGGGCATGCCCCAAAAGGCGCATTGAAACTGAAAAGTTTTGGTTCCAGCTTGGGAACGCTGAATCCGCAGACCTTACAGGCATAATTGCTGGAGAAGAGGATCTCTTCTTCCTTGGTCAAAAGAATGGCCAAGCCATCGGATAACTTCAAGGCCGTTTCCAAAGAATCGTGAAACCGAGACCGGTCCTGTCCTTTGACGATGCGGTCCACGACAACATCGATACTGTGCTTTTTATTTTTCTCCAAAGGTTCTACATCTTCCAAGTAGACGATCTGTCCATCCAGGCGGATGCGGACATACCCTTCTTTGGTCAGTTTCTCTAAGAGCTCTTTATGCGTTCCTTTCTTGCCTGAGATCACCGGAGAAAGGATCGTACACCGGGTCCCGTCTTCCAATTCCATGATCCGATCGATCATTTCCTTGATCGTAGAACCGGTGATCGGTTCATGATGATGCGGACAATACGGAACCCCGATTCGCGCATACAACAAGCGCAAATAGTCATAGATCTCCGTGACCGTACCGACCGTACTGCGCGGATTGTTGCTGGTGGTCTTTTGATCGATCGCAATAGCGGGCGAAAGCCCTTCGATCTGATCGACGTCCGGTTTTTCACTGTTTCCTAAAAATTGGCGCGCATAAGCCGACAACGATTCCATATAACGGCGCTGTCCTTCGGCATAAATGGTATCGAAGGCAAGGCTGGTCTTTCCGCTTCCGGAAACTCCGGTCATAATGACCAGTTTGTTTCTGGGAATCTCTAAATCTATATTTTTCAGGTTGTTCTCGCGAGCTCCCTGAATCGATATCTTATCTCGTTCCATTTTTGATCACCTGCTCCGTTATTATACCATAGGACCAGGACGCAAACACCCTTTGCGCTCGAAAAGATCATTGAATCGATTCGTTCTTCTTTTGATGTTTTTGGGAAATTTTCAAACCGATCCTATATTCTTTGATTCCTTTTTTTGATAGAATGAAATCCTATCCAAAAAGGAGGCGGTCAACATTTCAGAAGCTTACCCTTTTTTAAAAGAGGACGGATCATTGTGTGATTATGAAATTGAAACGGATCTGCTGGCCAGCCAGATCGGAGAAGCAATCCATGTGATCCGGCACATTCATAAAGAAGACTTGCTCCTTCTTTGTGAACAAGTCTATCACGCCAACGGATCCATACGAGGACATTTGGCCATCACGCCGCAAGATCTGGAAAAACTGAAAACGATAGAAGAGCACTATGCGATCCCCTGCCGTCAATTTGTACTGCCGCAAGGATCCATAGGTGCCTGCAAGCTGCATGTTTTACGATCACAAACCAAAAAGGTGATTCGTCATATGCATCGCATCCAAAAAGAAAGAAACGCCCCCGGGATCTTATGGGATTACTTCAATCGTCTATCCAATTTATTCTTCATGATGGCCCTTTACGAAAATCAAGCCGAAGCAATCGAGGAGATCCCTTTCTTATCGAGGTCTTATGACAGTTAAAGAACTTTGTGTCACAGCCATCATCGGTGCCATTGAATTTGTGGTCTTCACTTCATTTTCTTTCATTCTTTATTTGGAATGCATCACCTTTACCGTGTTGATCTTTTCGGTCGTTTTCCCCAGAAAGATCGCCGTTTCAGGAGCGACGGTTTTTGGTCTTCTCAATATTGTGCTGATCCAGGGAATCACGCCTTGGTCCCTTTGTTACTTGGGAATCTATCCTGTTTACAGCTGGATCTTCTCCACCTGGAAACAGTCTTTGACCAAAAAGCTTTGGATCCTGGCCTTTGTCTGTGCCTTTTTCTCGTTTTTGACAGGCCAGCTTTTACAGCTTCCGTTTCTGTTGTTTTCTAAAACACTGACGATCCTGTATCTGATCCTAGGATTGAAGACTTCTTTGATCCAAGGCGCTTTGTCCGCCATGATTTGTTTGTTTTTATATCACCCGACAAAAAAAGCACTTTGTGCGATAGAAAGGAAACTTGATCTATGAAAAAACTTCTAATGCTTTGTCTGAGCCTTTGCCTGGTTGGCTGCAGTGCGACACAAAAACCTGAATCATCTTCATCGGATGCCGTTACCTTGCATATCACGGTGATCAATGAGGTCGAAGATGAAACGCTTTTTGATGATGATCTGACAGTTGAAAAAGAAGTTTCAACACTTTCTGACTTTTTAGAAGAAGCCGACTCCTTGGAGGTCGTGATGGAAGAGGGAGAATACGGAAAAACCATTCTCTCCATCTGCGGTGTTGCCACAGAAGACTGGAACAAAGGTCCCTGGTGGCTGTTTGAATCCGATACCAACCAAGCCTGTGTAGAAGCGGGCATGTGTCCGGCTGCCAGCGAACTGACCATTGAAGACGGCGATTCCTTCACTTTCACCTACACCGATACTTTCTAAGAAAAACTCAGCCTGACAATTGATCAGACTGAGCTTTTTTCATTCTTGAATAATAACACCCTGTGCTTCAGGATCGTCCATGATGATCTCTTTGACCGAAGGCACCAGGATCTGGCCGGCATAAGGATTCTTGATACTTTCAACTTCCGTAGTGATCACAGCATTTACGATCGAGCGCTCAAATGCCAGATCGGTATCGATCATTTCACATTGGATCAGTTTCAGATCCCTGCAGTAACAAAGCGGCTGGGTCCCGATGATCGTACAGTTTTCCAGCACCAGACCTTCGGAATACCATGCCAAGTATTCGCCTTTTAACACCGAGTTTTTGACCCATACATCTTTGGAGTGCCAGAAGGCATCCTTGGTATCGAATACACAATGATCAAAATAAGCATTGTTCATGTATTGAAAAGAGTATTTCCCTTGGAAATGCACGTTTTCAAAACGAAGGTTTTGCGCCCGCATCATAAAGTATTCACTGACGGCATTTGAATCTTTCATCTGAATATTGCGGGTCATCCAGCCAAATTCCGGCGAATTAATCTCGCAATCTTGGATCACGACATCATCGCATTCTCGCAAAGCTTTGATGCCATGCATCTTGGTGTCCGTGATCTCGATATGATCCGAATACCATAAGGCAGCCCGACAATTCGGGGTCATTTCACAATGCGTGATCTTCAAACCGTGATCGTGCCAAAAGGGGTAGCGAAGATTCAGATACGTATCCTGGACATCAATATTTTCACACTCTTTAAAGGCGCTTTCGCCGTCGGCCGGCCCATCAAACCGACAGTTTTTCACCATCAGATTTCTCGAACCATAACAGGCTCTTTCTTCATCCATTTGTTGATTTTCTATTCTCATTGCTCATCATCCTTCCTAAGAAAAACAAAGCTTGTTATCCAAGCCTTGCTGATGTTTTATAACCACTGTGAAGCCCAAGAAAGTAATCTTTTCTCAGAAACCGAATCGTTGAAGCGCATGCCCATGACGACTTTGGATCCCGGTGCCAGCCTTTGCATGTTCTCCGAGGAATTTCCCATTTCGCTTCCTCCGGAGGTCGCAAATGGAACCACTGTCTTTCCTCCAAAATCATAGCTTTCCATAAATGTATCGATGATCGAAGGTTCGCGATACCACCAAATCGGGAAACCGACAAAGACGACATCGTACTGTTCCATATGTTGTACCGTATTGCGGATTGCCGGACGACATTCAGGATCTTTCATTTCTTGCGTACTTCGACTCAATGTATCATTCCAATCTAGATCAACACTGGAATAAGGTTGAACGGGTTTGATTTCAAACAGGTCCGCCTGGATCGCATAGGCCAATTTGGATGCGACTCTTTCGGTTGTCCCGCTTGCACTAAAATAAGCTACTAGACTCTTTGCCATTGTCATTCCTCCTTACTTAGCTATAGGATAGCACCTAAAGTTAACTTTAAGTCAATAGTTTTTTTATTTTGATAGGAAATTCATCACCAGTTTGACCATGGTTTCTTTTTCTTCAGGCCTTGATTCGGCAATCATCAAAGTGATTGCCACTAGGGCACTATCTGAAATGATCTTCTTGCCGTCAATGATCAAATGATGATTCTTATTCAAAAACTCCAAAAAGATCGTGGCACCAATGCGTTTACAGCCATCGGCAAAAGGATGATCCTTGATAAGGAAATAGAGAAGATTAGCAGCTTTTTCCTCAATACTTGGATAGAGTTCTTGACCAAATACATTTTGATAGACGGCCGCCAAAATACCATTGAGCTTTCCTTCTTCTTTTTCGACACCAAAAACAGCCGACTCAAATTTCATCTTGTCAATCAGTTCTCGGCATTCTTCATAAGTCAGTCGATAAACAGATTTCTTTCCTTTTGGTTTTGATATCGATCCATGATCATAGTCATCAAGCAGCGACAAAGCGTTTTGATACGCTTCAATGACATCCAATAATTCTTTTTCATCAAGTTCATATGCCGTAGCCAGCATCCTTGACTGGATCTCTACTGTCTTATTTAGAATTTCTAATCGCTTCTCATTAACGGCATATCCCTTGATCATGTAGTCTTTTAAGATCGAGGTGGCCCATTTCCTAAAAGCAATACCTCTCTGCGATTTAACTCGATACCCTACAGAAATAATGACATCAAGATTGTAGTACATTGGCGGACGGGATGCTTTACCTAGACTTCTGTCGAAAATTTCGACAGAAGTGTCTCTTTGTAGCTCCCCTTCTTTAAAAATGTTATTAATATGGTAAGCAATAGACGATCTGGCAGTATCAAACAATGAAGACATTTGATCTTGAGTGAGCCATACAGTTTCTTTTTCTGGTGTTACATTTACTTCTAATTCAAGTTCTCCGTTTTTGAACATCACGATGTCGTTTTTCATTTTATCATCTCCTCTTTTCAACGATTAAACATAGTGATCGTACAATATCAGAGAATGCTCGCTCTTGGCGTAAATTCCCCTCCTCTCTTATAGAAAACCACTTCTCGATCGCGAACATTTCCCTGTAGACCTGGCTCTTTATGAGCTCTAATAGTCCTATAATATGTAAATCGCTCTATAATGTTGGTTTC
>NZ_CALVGO010000067.1 GCF_944327125.1 uncultured Faecalicoccus sp. | reverse complement strand
ATAACAGATTCGGTTGGCGCGGCCATCGACGTTGATCAGTTCGCCATCCAGAGTGATCGCATTGGTGCTCATTAAAAAGAAATCCGCATTAAAGATCCTGGCGGCTTGTTCTTTGGGGGCTTTCTGCATACGGTCGATCGCCTCATAGTTTCCATCTTTCAAAGCCTGGATCAAGCCGATCTGATCCAGCGTGACCGATCCGCCCCATCCAATGGAACTGTTCTCAGGAATGATCTCCAGAGCTTTTTTCAAAGCGTCTTCCTTTAAGGCGCAATAATAGCCGTTCATATTTCTCTTTTTGAGATTCTTGATGATCGTCGCGGCGGTATTCTGAAAAGAAAGTTGTTTAGGGTTCATAGAATTCCTCCTTCTCTGGTTTTATTATATAGCGAAATGGAGAAGATGAGAATGAAGAATTGCCATGGGCATCCAAGTTGAATTATACCTCTATAGGGTATACAATGAGTGCGAGGTGGTAGGATGAGTGAAAGATATAAACATATTCCCAGGGACAGTGAAGAACTGAAGAATTTAAAAAACCGTCTTCATCGAATGATGGGACAGCTCAACGGCATTGAAAAGATGTTGGACGAAGGCCGGTACTGTATGGATATCCTAATTCAGATTTCGGCTTTGGAAAGCGCTCTTCAGTCTTTGGGATATCGAATCCTTCACGATCATTTGGAAACTTGTGTTCGGGAAAAAGTTCAGAACAACGATAAAGAAGTCATGGATGAGGTCATGACTCTGATCAAAAAGTTAAAGTAGGTGAGATTTTGGAAAAACAGTTTCAAGTGACAGGAATGACTTGTGCAGCCTGTCAGGCCAATGTTACTAAAGCGGTATCCAAACTGGACGGTGTGGACCATGTGGATGTTTCTTTGTTGTCGAATTCGATGAAAGTGGAATTTGATGATTCTAAAGTAGACAGCCAAATGATCTGTCAGGCCGTCAGACAGATTGGATATGGAGCGGATGAAAAAGGCATCCAACAGGAAAAGTCTTCTTTTCAGAAAGAGTGGAATGAAAGGCAGGCCAAAGCACAGGAAGAACAAAAAAAATCTTTTATCCGGCTGATGTCTTCTATCGGTCTGTTGGTGCCTTTGATGTTGATTGCGATGGGCCCGATGATGGGACTTCCGATCTTATCGGGTCAGCCGAATGCGATGATGTCGGCATTGAGCCAGGTCTTGTTGGCGACGATCGTTTTATTCATACAGCGTCATTTTTTCATCCATGGTTTTCAATCGCTGTTCCATAAAGCTCCCAATATGGATTCTTTGGTGGCCATCGGTTCTGCGGCCAGTTATCTTTACGGGCTGTATGCCGTATATCAGATGGCTTATGGTTTTGGATATGGACATATGGAAATGGTCCATCACTCGATGCATGCGATGTATTTTGAATCGGCAGCGATGATCGTAACCCTGGTCAGTGTGGGAAAATACCTGGAATCGCGTTCGAAAAAGAAGACCGGAGATGCACTGGATAAACTGGTGGATCTTACACCGAAAATGGCCCATGTGATTCGTAATGGAAAGGAGATCTCGATCCCGGCGGAAGATCTTGTGAAGGGCGATCAAATCGTGATACGTCCTGGGGACAGGATCCCGGCCGATGGGACAGTGATTTCCGGGACCGGTGTAGTGGATCAAAGTGCGATCACCGGGGAAAGTATCCCTGTGGACAAAGAAGCCGGGGACACGGTTCTTTCAGCCACCTTGAATCAAAATGGGTCGTTTGTCTTTGAAGCATCCAAGGTCGGCGAAGAATCGACGCTGGCGCAAATCATTCAGCTGGTGGATGAAGCCGGAAATTCCAAAGCACCGATTGCCCGCATTGCGGATAAGGTTGCCGGAATCTTTGTGCCGGTGGTGATCCTGATCGCCCTTCTTACCGGTGTGATCTGGATCCTTTTAGGACAGGATATAGAATTCAGCTTGTCCAATGCGGTAGCGGTTCTGGTGATTTCGTGTCCTTGTGCTCTTGGACTGGCAACACCGGTCGCCATCATGGTTTCAACCGGAAAAGCGGCTGAATATGGCATTCTGATCAAGAGCGCGGCCTCGCTGGAAAATCTGGCCCATATGGATACGATCGTTTTGGATAAGACCGGAACGATCACCAGCGGCAAACCAAGTGTACAGCAGGTATTGTCTTTTACAGAAGAAAAAGAATTATTATCCTGGGCAGCGGGCTTAGAAGCCGGCAGCGGCCATCCTCTGGGACAGGCGGTTGTGAACTATGCCAAAGATCGAAAAATCGCATTTACGGCGATGGATTCGTTTGTCTCCGTGACCGGAAAAGGCATTAAGGCGACATCCCAGGGCCATACGTATCTTGCGGGCAACCGGCGATATTGTCAGGAAGAAGGAGTTATCCTTTCGCAAGCCGTTCTGGATGCGATGGATCAGGTTTCTCAGGCAGGATGGACCCCTTTGTTGTTTGTCAAAGATCAAAAGGTCCAGGGATTGATCAGCGTGGCGGATACAGTCAAGGAAACCAGCCGGGCCGCGATTCGGGAGTTCAAGAAAAAGAATCTTCAGGTGGTGATGTTGACAGGAGACAATGAAAATACGGCCAGGGCGATTGCGCAAGATCTGGGGATCGATAAAGTCATCAGCGATGTCTTGCCCGCGGATAAAGAAAGCGTGATTCGTGATTTCCAGAATCAGGGACGTAAAGTGATCATGGTGGGCGATGGCATCAACGATGCCCCGAGTTTGATGCGCGCGGATATTGGGATCGCGATTGGAAACGGAACCGATATCGCAGCCGACAGTGCCGATGTCATCCTGATGAAGAGTTCCCTACTGGATGTCAATACGGCCATTGAGTTAAGTCATAAAACAATTCGCAATATTCATATGAATCTTTTCTGGGCATTTTTCTATAATGCCTTAGGAATTCCTTTGGCAGCCGGCTTGTTCTATCCGTTCTTTGGATGGCGCTTATCTCCTATGATCGGCAGCGCAGCCATGTCGCTGAGTTCGGTTTGCGTATGTGCCAATGCATTGCGGTTACGATGGTTCAAGCCAAGTGTTCAGCTGGAGGAAAAAATAGAAAAAGTCATTCAACAAAAGGAGGAAGAAACAATGACAAAAACGATGAAAGTGGATGGAATGATGTGCCAGCACTGTGTGGCCCATGTCAAGAAAGCTTTGGAAGGAGTGAATGGGGTCACAAAAGCGGATGTGGATCTGGAATCGAAGAAGGCTGTGATCCATATGGATCAGGCAGTGGATGATCAGGTCTTGAAAACGGCCGTAGAAGAAGCCGGATATACACCGATCTCTATGGAATAGCCAGGAAACTGGCTTTTTCTTTTGAGATTTGTATAATAAAAAGTATGAGTCAGTATTTTGAAAATGATCCCCATTTAAAAGATTGTCCAAGTTCCATCCATTTTCTTCTGGAAGGAAAAGAATATACCCTGCAGTCCAACAGCGGTGTATTTAGTAAAGACCGCCTGGATACAGGGACTCGTTTCTTGTTGGAAACGATCTTGCGGCAGGAAGAGTCTGCGTCCAGTGTTCTGGATCTGGGATGCGGGATCGGACCGGTCGGGATCGTCTTGAAGACGATGTGGGATTGTCAAATGACAATGATCGACATCAATGAAAAGGCGGTGGATCTCGCTAAGAAAAACTGTGAGTTCTATGGGATCGATGCCGAAGTCTTATGTCAGGACGGGATCCGGGAAGGACAGTTTTCCTGCATTCTTTTGAACCCGCCGATCCGGACAGGGAAAAAGGTGATCTATCGCTTGTTTGATGAATGCCTTGAACATTTGGAGCCTGCAGGACATCTGTGGATCGTGATGCGTAAACAACATGGAGCCGCCAGTGCTATCAAGTATCTGGAATCAAAAGGAGCAAAAGTACAGAAAGTGGATCAGGATAAAGGATACTGGGTGTTTTTCGCTCAGAAAAAATAGAAACCATGAGAAATTTCTCATGGCTTTTTTAGATGGTCCAAAGCTTTTTTGTTTACGGAAAGCACTTGTTTTTCCAGTTCGCCACTTGTCATGCGCCGAGCCCCATTGGCCAGGATCGAGGTTTGGATCAATCCATCGTTGGTGGCCACGGAAATACGATATTTCTTTTTGAGCTCATGGACCTTTCTTTCAATATACTGATCGGCGCTTTGGCCGGTCTTTGTGTAGATCACATCCAATCCGCCCTGCCGGAAGGAAGAACCGGCATTGTTGAAAACACGGTAGCCGTCAAACACCAGCAAGACCTTGATTTGACGGTAACCCTGATAATTTGCGATGTGGTCGATCAGGACATCTCTGGCCGTTTCGATATGCGCTTTGGCCAGGGGAATCAGATCCTTCCATGAGTAGATCATATTGTAGCCGTCTATGATCAGGCACTCTTCTTTGACGGGGATCGCTTCTTTTTTATCGATATTCAAATCGATTTTCTTTTTCGGTTTCTTTTCTTTTTTTTCTGCTTTTTTGTTGCGGCCGCCTAACGAATCAAAGACTTTTTTAAGCTCTTCTTCCTTTACGGTATGTTTGACCAAAGGGGCCGTGCTTTCTTTTTCGGTCTTTAGCTGAATGTGCATATGCTGGCTGACTTCATCGTAAGGAACATAGTAACCGGAGCCTTGCGAAAAGAAGATCGAACCGGTAGGGTTTTTCAGATCTTTTTCACTGTCGTATCCGATCTGAGCGATGATTTCTTCCGGATCATCACAGGGATGATATCCATCCATTTGACAGGTGAAACGCCCGGTTCCTTTGGTATAGGCAATCACTTCATTCTGGTAATTCATCATGGTCCGAACCGGAGCGCTTCCTGTAATTTTCATCAAACCTTCCGGGGTTTCTTTGATTTCGACTTTAGCTTTTTTGTTTTCCAGATCATAAAGGGCTTTGCCAAGAAAATCAGGACGAATCAATAAAGTGAATTTGTAGTAGGGTTCCAATAAGATCGATTCGGTACTTTTTAATCCCTGGCGGACGGCCCGGAAACAGGCTTGTCGGAAGTCTTGCCCTTCGGTGTGTTTCAGGTGACTTTTTCCGGCAATCAGCGTGATCTTCATATCGGTGATCTCTGAGCCGGTCAACACGCCGCGATGATGTTTTTGTTGGAGAGAATGAATGATCAGTCGCTGCCAGTTCAAGGCCAGATCGTCGTGCTTTAGATCGATCTGGTACTGCAGGCCCGACCCGCGGGGCAAAGGTTCCAATCGAAGCATTACTTCGGCATAATGGCGCAATGGTTCAAAGTGTCCCATTCCAATCACCGGTTCTTTGATCGTTTCTTTAAAAGTGACGTGATCAAGTCCAAATCCAACCGAAATACCGCTGATTTCCTGGATGCGCTTCTGGAGAACTTCCATTTGGATATCCCCCATAAGATGCAAAGAAATGTGGCGGTTTTGTTCGTTGTATTCGACTTCAAGGGTTGGATCTTCGCTGGCCAGCTGCTCACACACCGGCAGGATCTCTAAAGGATCACAGCGGTCGGGCAAGATCATTCGGTAATTCAAATAGGCGTTCAAAGTGCCAGGCAGACTGTCGTTTTCAAATCCCAGGCCTTGTCCAATATAGGCGTGATGGATCCCTTTTAAACTGACGACCTGACCGGCATAGGCAATGGGCAAGAGTTTGTAGCTTTGTCCATTGTATAACCGAATCTGATCGATTTTTTCTTCATCAAAGAGGATCTGTTTTGGTTTCAGAATCCCTCCGGTGATCTTGATATGGGTCAAAAGATTTCCCTGGTCGTCTTTGGTGATCTTAAAGACGCGGGCTCCCCATTCTTCGGGATATTCCTTTTCAATGGGATAGGTAACGATAAGATCCATCAATTCTTTTACACCGTTGTTTTTTAAGGCGCTTCCAAAAAGGACCGGGGAAAACTGCCGCCTGGCCCAGGCAAGTTTTAAGGTGTCTAAAGAGAGCTTCTGATCTTGGAGATATTCTTCCAATAAGCTTTCGTCGCACAAGGAGACTTGTTCAAAGAAATCTTTGGCCTGGACATCGAATGCGTTGGCAAAACAATGTCTTTGCACATCTTTGAGCAGCTCTTCTTTGGTGTGGTGACTGATGTCCATCTTATTGATAAAGAAAATGGTAGGCACATGATAATGTTTCAGGCATTCCCATATGGTTTGGGTATGAGGCTGCACACCGTCCTGGCCGTTGATCAAAAGAATGGCTCCGTCAAGAACCTGCAGCGTCCTTTCCATTTCCGAGGAAAAATCGATATGCCCGGGTGTGTCCAGAATCGTTATCTGGGTTTCTTTGTATTCAAAATGTGCTTGTTTGGAAAAAATCGTGATTCCACGTTGTCTTTCCTGGCTGTCATAATCCAGAAAAGCGTCCTGATGATCGACGCGTCCTAATTTTCGAATGTTTCCGGCATTGTAGAGGAAGCTTTCGACAAGCGTTGTTTTTCCGGCATCTACATGGGCAAGAATGCCCAGAGTGATGTTTCTTTTTCTATCTGGCATGCGCTCTCCTTTACAGTGGTTTAATCATATCATAAAAATGGGATTTTATATTGATTCCTGATTGAAAAAAGGTATAATAATCTTGTTTCTTTAAATAAACTAAAAGTTTAGTGTTAGAAAACTGGAGGGATGTTATGAAGATTGGATCCAAGATCAAGGACTTAAGAATCAAAAACGGGCTGACCCTGGAAGAGCTGGCAAGCCGCAGTGAACTGACCAAGGGATTTTTATCACAGTTGGAACGAGATTTGACCTCTCCCAGC
>NZ_CALVGO010000066.1 GCF_944327125.1 uncultured Faecalicoccus sp. | reverse complement strand
TACCGTTATGCGGTGGCCCGCCGCATCCTTCAAAATGAAGGCTATGATGTAGAGCTGTTCGTAAACTATGAAATGCAGATGCAGATGATCGCTGAATGGTGGAAACAGCTGTTTGGCGAAAGCGAAGGAAAAGATGGAAAAGGAATTCTTCCAGACAGCGTATGCAACTCCACCGACCTTCACTCTCTGGGACAGTTTGTTCAGGATGGAAAGAAGATCTTGTTTGAAACCAACTTGTATGTTGAAAAACCAATGTTGGATCTGACTTTCCCAAGCGATGAAGAAAATCTGGATAATATGAACTATCTGGCCGGAAAATCCATTGACTGGGTCAACAAGATGGCTGCCAAGGGAACCCTGCAGGCCCACGAAGAAACCGGAGGAGTACCTAACATTCTGTTAACGATGCCGGATATGAGTGCTTACAGTTTCGGGAACATGTGCATGTTCTATTTCAAGGCCATTGCGATGACGACCTTGATGAACGATTCCAATCCGTTCAATCAGCCAGGTGTTGAAGTATACAAGAAAAACATGTTCAAACTCTTGGGGAAAGAGTAAAAATCAAGGGACGGCTTCGTCCCTTTTTTTGGTTATACAAAGTGAACAATTTTTTTGAGTAGCTCTTTAAAATTGAAGGAAAAACTCGTATAATGGATAAGGTATAGGATTACTAAAATAAGGAGGAAATGAAATCATGCCTAGAGCTAAACTATCGATGGATGGGAATACAGCGGCAGCGCACGTTGCGTATGCGTATACAGACGTTGCGGCTATTTACCCAATCACTCCATCTAGTCCAATGGCTGACCAAATCGATATCTGGTCTGCAGGCGGACGCAAAAACATTTTTGGGAATCAGGTAGTTGTTAGTGAAATGCAGTCTGAAGCAGGTGCAGCCGGTGCTGTACACGGATCTTTGGCCGCAGGAGCCCTGACAAATACATTCACCGCTTCTCAAGGTTTGTTGTTGATGATCCCAAATATGTATAAGATCGCAGCAGAACAGCTGCCATGTGTATTTGATGTATCTGCTCGTACGGTAGCTACTCATGCATTGAATATCTTTGGTGATCACAGTGACGTTTATGCCTGCCGTCAGACAGGTTTTGCGATGTTGTGTGAAACCAACCCACAGGAAGTTATGGACTTGTCTCCAGTGGCTCATTGTGCCGCTTTGGAAGGAAAGGTTCCATTCATCAATTTCTTTGATGGATTCCGTACTTCTCATGAAATCCAGAAAATCGAGATCTGGGATTATGAAGATCTAAAAGATTTGTGTCCAATGGAAGATGTAGAAGCATTCCGTAATCATTCGCTGAATCCTGAACATCCTTCTATGCGCGGTTCTCACGAAAATGGAGATATCTTCTTCCAGCATCGTGAAGCCTGCAACACAGTTTATGACGATCTGCCTGAAGTTGTAGAAAAATACATGGGTAAGATCAACGAAAGATTAGGAACAAACTACGATTTGTTCAACTATTATGGAGCACCAGATGCTGATCGCGTGATCATCGCAATGGGTTCTATCAACGACGTATGTGAAGAAGTTATCGACTACCTGATGGCAAAAGGCGAAAAAGTCGGTGTCATCAAAGTTCGTTTATATCGTCCTTGGTCAAGCAAACACTTGTTGAAGGTTCTTCCAGAAACAGTGAAGAAGATTGCGGTATTGGACCGTACAAAAGAACCTGGTTCATTAGGAGAACCATTGTTCCTGGATGTTGCCACAACGCTTCGTGAAGCCGGCTTGAATGATATCAAACTGGTAGGCGGACGTTACGGATTAGGTTCGAAAGACACTCCACCTTCAAGTGTATTCGCAGTTTACACAGAACTGATGAAAGACGAACCAAAAGAACGCTTCACGATCGGTATCGTGGATGATGTGACAAACTTGTCTTTACCAGAAGTAAAACCAGCTCCAATCACAAGTGCTCCGGGAACGATCGAATGTAAATTCTGGGGTCTTGGTGGAGACGGTACAGTGGGTGCCAACAAGAACTCTACAAAGATCATCGGTGACCACACGGACAAGTATATTCAGGCTTACTTCCAGTATGACTCTAAGAAAACCGGTGGTATCACGATTTCCCACTTGCGTTTTGGAGACAACCCGATCAAGAGTCCATACTACATCAGCCAGGCTGATTTCGTTGCCTGCCACAATCCTTCTTATGTAGTAAAAGGATATAAGATGGTTCAGGATGTTAAACCTGGCGGTATCTACATGATCAACTGTCAGTGGTCTGATGAAGAATTAGACAAACATATGCCAGCGGAAGCCAAGAAATATATCTATGACAACAACATTCAGCTGTACACGATCAATGCGATCGACAAGGCCATCGAAATCGGTATGGGTAAACGTACCAATACGATCCTGCAGTCTGCATTCTTCAAACTGGCAGATATCATGCCAATCGATCAGGCTGTAACATACATGAAAGAAGCCGCTAAAAAATCTTATTCCAAGAAAGGTGATGCGGTCGTAGAAATGAACTACAAGGCTATCGATGCCGGTGTCGATGCATTGCACAAAGTAGAAGTTCCAGCTTCCTGGGCCAACCCTCAGCCAGATGCAGCTCCAGCTCCAAAAGCAGGACGTGCGGCTACGGTGAAGATGGTCAACGATATCATGGAACCGGTAAACCTGATGGATGGAGATGCGCTTCCAGTATCGGCTTTCAATGTCAATGTTGACGGTCATTGGGAAACAGGTGCCAGCGCTTACGAAAAACGTGGTACAGCCGTTATGGTTCCTGAATGGGATGCCGAAAAATGTATCCAGTGTAACCAGTGTGCCTTTGTCTGCTCACACGCAACGATTCGTCCATTCTTATTGAACGAAGAAGAAGTCAAAGCCGCTCCAGAAAACATCAAACTGGCCGATATGAAACCAAAAGCTGGAGAATACAAATACACAATGAGTGTCACTCCGCTTGACTGTATGGGATGCGGTGAATGTATCACTGTATGTCCAACAGGCGCTATCGCTATGAAACCTCAGGAATCTCAGTTGGCTGAACAGCCAGTATTCGATTACCTGGTTGCCAATGTTTCTAAGAAGGATATCGGATTGAAAGATGAAACCGTTAAGGGATCTCAGTTCAATCAGCCATTATTAGAGTTCTCCGGATCTTGTGCAGGATGTGCCGAAACATCTTATGCTCGTCTGGTAACACAGTTGTTTGGAGAACAGATGTATATCTCTAACGCAACCGGATGTTCTTCTATCTGGGGTGGACCAGCTGCCACTTGTCCATACACTGTCAATAAAGATTCCAACCAGGGACCTGCATGGGCAAACTCTTTGTTTGAAGACAATGCCGAACATGGTTACGGTATGGCATTAGGATACAAGACATTGCGTGAACAGACGATCAATAAAGTTGCCGAAGTGGTTGAGGCATCAGGAAATGCGGATCTTCAGGCTGCTTTCGATAAATTCATCGAAACAAAAGAAGATACAAAAGCCAACGCTCAGCCAGCTAAGGATTTGATCGCTGCCTTGGAAAATCTTGGAACCGATGCCGCTAAAGAAGTGCTGGCCAACAAACAATACTTCTCTAAGAAATCTGTATGGATCTTCGGTGGAGACGGTTGGGCTTATGACATCGGATTCGGTGGATTAGACCATGTACTGGCTTCTGGAGAAAACGTAAACGTATTTGTATTCGATACAGAAATGTATTCCAATACAGGTGGACAGGCTTCTAAGGCAAGTAACATTGGTGAAGTTTGTCAGTTCGCCGCTGCCGGTAAAGAAATCAAGAAAAAATCTCTGGCAGAGATTGCCATGACTTATGGTTATGTATATGTAGCACAGATCGCTTTAGGTGCCAACCCAGCTCAGGCTGTTAAGTGCATCGCAGAAGCTGAAGCTTACGACGGACCATCTTTGATCATCGGTTATGCACCTTGTGAACTTCATGGTATCGCTAAGGGTGGTATGAACCATTGTCAGGATGAAATGAAGAAAGCTGTCAAAGCCGGATACTGGAACTTATTCAGTTTCGACCCAGCTAAGAAAGCTGCCGGACAGAATCCGTTCACATTAACTTCTAAAGAAGGCGATGGAAGCTATCAGGAATTCTTGAACAACGAAGCTCGTTACACTCGTTTGGTTAAACCATTCCCAGAAAGAGCCAAAGACTTGTTCGCTAAATCTGAGGAAGAAGCTAACGCACGTTTCGAACACTTGAAGAAACTGGTTGACTTATACAGCTAATTTCAAAATTGGATCGGGTAAAACCGATCCTTTTTTTGTGGTATAATCTAACCATGAAATTTTTGTTTGACTGTGATGACACTCTGTATGATCTTTCCTGGCCGTTTCGCTGCTGCATCGAAGATTTTCAGCTGCCGGTAGAGTCCAAAGATCTGTTAACTTTTTATGCCTGTTACAGACAACACGGCGATGCGATCTTTCCGCTTGTGCAGGAGGGAAGAATGAGTGTCGATGAATCGGGAGCCTACCGCATACAAAAGGCGTGTCAGGACCATGGCATTGAAATGACCAAGGCTCAGGCCTTAAAATTTCAGGAACGATATCGCTTTTACCAGTCTAAAATTCAGATGAGTTCCTTGTTTCATCAGTTTTTTTCGACTTCTAAAAGCGAAATGGCCGTACTGACCAATGGGGAAGATGGACATCAAAGAAATAAGGTCCATACCTTAAGGGTAACCGATTATATTCCGGAAGATCATATTTTTACCAGCGGACAGATCGGGTATCGAAAACCCGATTCCAAAGCGTTTCAATATGTGATGGAGGCTCTGCAGGACCAGCCGCAAAACTGGCTCTATATCGGGGACAGTTATATCAATGATATGGAAGGGGCCAAAAAAGCCGGCCTTCATACATTGTATTTTAACCGGCATCATCAAATGGAAGGCCCCTGTGCAGAGCATATCGTTTATACGGAAGAACAGCTGATCAAGTATTTAATGGATTTGGAAGGGCGTGAAACCGATGACCAGAGAAGACCTAAAGAATAAAAAGCGAATCGTGATCAAAGTGGGCTCAAGCAGTATCACCCATGAAAATGGAGATTTGAACCTTTCCAGGATCGAAAGACTGGTGCGCGTTCTCTGCGATCTAAGATCACAGGGAAAAGATGTGGTCCTTGTCTCCTCGGGAGCCATTGCCTGCGGAAGAAGAGCTTTGCATATTGGAAGACGTCCTGAAACCATAGCGGAAAAACAAGCCTTCGCGGCGGTGGGACAGGCTCGGCTGATGATGGTCTATCAAAGACTGTTCAGTGAATATAACACTGTGGCTTCCCAGATCCTTTTGACAAAAAACATCATGATGGAAAAGCGGTCCCGCCAGAATGCCAGAAACACATTTTTGGAGCTGTTTGAACTGGACTGTATCCCGATTGTCAATGAAAACGATACGATTTCAACGCATGAGCTGGAAGAAGTTGAAAGTTTTGGCGATAACGACCAGCTGGCCAGTACTGTGGGTGCCTTGATCAATGCCGATCTGGTGATCTTGCTTAGCGATATTGAAGGGTTGTATACAGATAACCCTAAGACCAATCCAGATGCCAAACTGATCCAATATGTCACTAAAATCGATTCTTCTTTGATGGAAATGGGAAAAAGCGAATCGGGATCCAATGTGGGCACCGGCGGTATGAGTGCCAAACTGGTAGCGGCTCAGATTGCCATGGATGCCGGCGCGGATCTGGTGATTGCCAAATTTGAAGACGGCATCGTGACAAAGATCCTTCAAGGAGAACCAACAGGAACGTATTTCACTTCCGGAAAGGAGAGCGTATGAATTTAAGATCAATAGGAGAACAAGCCAAACAAAGCAGTTATGGCTTGGCTGTTTTGACGTCTCAACAAAAAAACGAAGCTTTAGACCGCGTGTATCATGCGCTTTTAAAGAATACGGATAAGATCTTGAGCGCCAATCAGAAAGATATGGAAAACGGACGAAGAAAAGGATTGAATGAGGGTTTGTTGGACAGACTGATGTTGAATCAAGAAAGGATACAAGCCATGGCCGATTCGATCCGGGATATTATTCAATTGGAAGATCCCATTGGTGAAGTGCTGGATTCTTATACTCTTGAAAACGGACTTCAAATCAAAAAGAAACGGGTTCCTATCGGTGTGATCGGGATCATTTATGAAGCCAGACCCAATGTTACCTTAGATGCCTTTACCATTTGTTTTAAAACGGGGAATGCCGTGATCTTAAAAGGCGGCAGCGATGCCCTGTATTCCAACCAGGCTATTACCAAAGCCATTCAAGAGGGATTGATGGATTCTCAAATTGATGAAAATGCAATCCAGCTAATCACATCCACTTCGCATGAAGATACCGAGCAATTTATGAAGATGACCGATTATGTGGATGTCATCATTCCCCGGGGCTCCAGGCGATTGATCCAAAGTGTGATGGCGAATGCCAAAGTGCCGGTGATTGAAACCGGAGCTGGAAATTGTCATATTTATCTTGATGCGTTTGCGGATATTCAAAAGGCGATCGATATCGTATACAATGCCAAGACCCAGCGGATCGGTGTGTGCAATGCCGCCGAGTCTTTGCTGGTGCATAAGGATATCGCTCAGAAGATCTTGCCTAAGGTGCAGGAAAAGCTGAATGAAAAAAATGTACTTTTAAAGTGTGATGAAGATAGCTATGCGATTCTTAAAGATCATCCTGGACGAATCGATCATGCCACAAAAGAAGACTGGGGCGAAGAATACCTGGACTACATTTTATCGGTTAAGGTCGTAAAGGATGTCAAAGAAGCCATAGATCACATCAATACATATTCGACAAGGCATAGTGAATGTATCGTGACCGAAAACGAAAAGAACGCTCAACAGTTCTTGAACGAAGTGGATTCGGCCTGTGTATACTGGAACGCATCCACACGGTTTACCGATGGCGGCGTCTTTGGTTTTGGGGCCGAGATTGGGATCTCTACCGGAAAGATCCATGCCCGAGGACCTATGGCACTCAAAGAAATGACATCGTATAAATATGTGATTCAAGGAAACGGACAAGTCCGTTGATCAGCTCATCATTGATGAGCTTTTTTTAAACTGTACTATTAAATTGAGGAGATAAGAATTATAAAAACTTCATCATCCCCTTTATTTATGCGGTTTCCTGAGAAAAAATCCAAAATGGACGGCAAATTTTATTTTTTGCACTTTTTAGTTATTCGAAATAGAGGATATGAATTGAGCTGTTCATAATTACTTATATGCTTATGAAAAAAAGTGGTCAATCGTAAAGAACTAACCACTTTGTGCAATATTGAATAGGAAACTTTTAAATTAGAATTTGAATATCAGTAAATTATGACCTCTCAACAGAGGTTACAGTGTTTTAATAAAATCCTCCAAAAGCCTTGAAA
>NZ_CALVGO010000065.1 GCF_944327125.1 uncultured Faecalicoccus sp. | reverse complement strand
TCCGGATTCAACTGAATGCTCAAAACATTTTTATAGTATTCTTCATCCACTTCTTTTCCAATCACTGTTACCAGTTTTTTCTGTTCTTCTGTACAGTTGGCATCAATGGCCAATTCATCCTCGATCGCATTGACTTCATCAATAACCTGGCTAGCCAAAGCCGGTACCAGCTGACAGCCCTTATTATCGTATAATTTATAACCATTATATTCTTTTGGGTTATGGCTGGCCGTGATCATAATGCCTCCAAAACAATGTAAATGGCGCACGGCAAAACTTAATTCCGGAGTCGGTCTTAAGGATTCAAAGACATAGGACGTAATATTATTCTTCGCCAAAAGATCGGCACAGTCAAAGGCTAGTTCTTTTGACATATGGCGATTGTCATATCCAATCGCAATTCCCTGTTTACATGCCTGATCGCCTGCTTTTTTTATGTAATTGGCATATCCCTGTGTAGCCTTGCGAATCGTATGAATATTGATTCGATTGGTTCCAGGTCCTAAAAGACCGCGCATTCCCGCTGTTCCAAATTCAATCAGCGTATAGAACGCATCGTTCTTTTCTTCGCTGGACATATTATCAAGAACGTCCTTATAGCGAGGATCAAGATTGGGGTGATTGACCCATTTTTCATATCTTTCTTCAACAATAGACATATAAGTACTCCTCCTAAAATCTATGCTTATTATAGCATTTTTACAGATAAATGAAAGCGTTTGCTGTAACCAAAAGAAAAAGAAGTGTGAAAAACACTTCTTATTCAACGGCTTTTAATGCAGCGTCTAAAATATTTGGATCAAAGTCAAAATCCTGATACCCTTTCACAATGATATCCCAGTATTCTTTCGAAGGTTTCTCAACACTGTCATAAGCATTCATCTTATACACAAATGCAGAAACGGTTTCGCCATTTTCTTTGGTTACGGTCACTGGAATGCGATCATAAAGTTCCGGGTATTCTTCATACACATCCAAAGGCTTTAAATCTTCGGTTGTGACCTTGAACAATCCTACAGGGACTTTTTCGCCTATACATTCCACTACATCAAGAAAACCTCGTTTGGCAAAAGTCACTTTGTAATCAAGCAAATATCCTTTACCCAGACATTTGGCATTTGGACATCGCTGAGCCATTTTTTCAAGGTTTAAATTGCTGCCATAAGCTGCATAGGCTGTTTCTAACACTATATTCTCATCCATTTTTATCATCTCTTTTTTCAATTAAGAACCACAATTCCATGATCAGTTTCCGTGATTTTCGAAAATATCGTCTTCGATAATGATAGACCTCCATGTCCTGCCACAAAGAGGAAGAAATGTAGCCGCTTTCCGGCAGCCAGGACTGATAAAACGCATTGCGGATCCTGGCGACTTTGGCGGGCAATCCTAGTTGGAAATGAAACGGTACCGAAACTTTAACAACTGTTTGATCCTTCTTTAGCTGAAAGGATTCTAATTTCACGTCTCTTTGAGTGACAAAATCTCCCATAAAGATACGATCGTCTTTGCTCGCAACACAGGTTGTCAATGGTTTAACTTGATTCTGAATCGAAGGACGTATCTTGGCATAATGCTTGGAAAGTTCCGGAAGATCATCGTACAAAGTCTCTGAACTCGTTTTCTTGCCTATCCCGCTGACCCATATTTCCTCGTTTAGTGTTTCCGGTTTGAAAATCAATGAGTCTGTCCTCCGACCGTTTGGATATCTTCATTATTTTCCAGGATAGCTTCGATCGACAATTCGATTCCATGGGCAATATCCTGTAAGTTCATGCTCGGTGTTCCTTCCGGCATGCCGGTAACTTGTTCAATGGCATAAGGAACATGCATAAATCCCCCTTTGATTTGAGGATATTCCGTATAGATAGCGTGCATAACGCAATACAGCATGGCATTGCATACATAAGTTCCCGCGGTAAAAGAAACGACGGCGGGTATTCCATTGTCATTCATTTTCTTGACCATGGCATGAACCGGAAGGGTCGCAAAATAAGCTTGAGGCGCACCTTCAATCAATGGCTGATTCATCGGCTGATTCCCTTCGTTGTCCGGAATACGGGCCTGTACGTAATTGATTCCCACAAATTCAGGGGTAAGATGGGAACGTCCTCCTGCCTGCCCAATGCAAAGCACAAAATCTGGCTGATATTCCTTAATGGCATCCACCGTCTTTTGCGGACCTTTCCCAAATACAGTTGGAACTTCCAGTTTAATAATTTCGCAGTTTTTGATCGTGTCCGGTAAAAGTTTAACCGCTTCATAGGCAGGATTGATGGTCGCTCCGCCAAAAGGATCAAAACCGGTTACAAGTATTTTTTTCATTTTCAATTCCTCTTATGATAATACGATCATCATGATGATCTGAACAACTAACATGATTCCCGCGATGAGAACCTGATTCTTAATTACACCATAATCGTCCTTCATTTCCAGCACCGCGACAGGAACGATATTGAAATTGGCGGCCATCGGTGTACATAATGTACCGCAATATCCGCAAGTCAATGCCAATGATCCAATGATTACAGGATCGGCACCATACGCTAAGACAAAAGGCGCTCCAATACCCACCGTCATTACGGTAATGGCCGCAAAGGCATTTCCCATGACCATCGTAAACAAGGCCATACCAATGGCATAAACGATAATTCCAATCACAACATTTCCTTCAGGAATGATGACAGATACCAGATCCGAAATAACGTCTCCAACTCCAGCTGTCGTAAACACAGCCCCCAGAGCAGCCAGCAAAGTAGGTAACATACTCAATGGTCCAACGATATCAAGCATACGACGGCCATCTTTTAAGAACACGATTGGCTTGTTGTCTTTAGAGAAGATCATTAACAGTATGATTCCAACAACAACACCGACACCCATACCAAATAGAGGTGAGATCGATGTAAACAAAGCTGCAGCCAGGGCAAACAATCCAATAGACAAAGCAGGAATGAAAACCTTAAATCCAATCTTTTTATAATTTTTAATCATTTCATCCTGTGTTGGAGACGGTTCAGACCCGGCTTTGACTTGTTTAAATATTGGAGACAATACCATCAGGAACATAAGAATTCCCGTATACATCGATGGGATCCATGGCCCCAGAACAAACATCAAGCCTAGTAAGAACCAGAAAATAAAGGTACCGATTCGTTTCTCATTGGTCTTATCCTGCAGATTGCGAATCGCAACATAAATGGAAATCAATCCCAGTAAAAAGTACATGATCTCCAACAATTTATCCGACATTGTATAATCGGCACTCATGAAATAATCGATGGGACTGATCATGCCTTGTCACCTCCAACATATTTTTTCGCAAGTTTTTTATCCTTGATAAAGTAATAAACGATGGCTGTAGCCGTGGCAATCAAGGCAACCGGGATCTGTACAGAAGCCAAATCGATCAATGCTACTTCATAACCCAAATCAGCCAAAGTTGACTGCACCAAAAGCATACCGCTGGTTCCTACAAAGAGAACCTGACCAAAGAACCAGGCGACATTATCCATCGCGCTGGACATTCCCTTTAACTGCTCCAAGTATTCTTCATTGATAGGATGTCCGTCTTTTTCGGCAATGGCCTGAGCCATAGGCATAACGATAGGACGAATAAAGCTGGCAGCTCCACCAACACTGATATTAAAGGCACCAAAGATCAAACGAATGATACCGTAGATACCAATGATAAGACCAGAAGAGGCATTTTTAAATTTCGCCATTAAATCAGCGGCGGCCTGCTTCAAACCATTTCTTTCCAACGTACCCGTCAACACTAATACTATGATAAATGTACACATGCTTCGGTTGGATACAAAACTTGAACCCAGCGTCTCCAAAAAAGTAACCGGATCGATCCCGGATACAAGCGCGGTCACAATTGCAGCTACCATAATGATCAAGATTGAATCAAGTTTCAATACAAAACCAATAACTACAATAAGGATACCGAGCAATTTTAAAATCTCCATAAAAACTCTCCCTCCTTATTTGCTCTTAGAAGATTCTATAGTTATAAATAAATTATATACCTGTGAAAATTATTTTCAATAAGTTTTGACATGTGTTTTCAATACGAATGAGTAAAAAAAAAGCCCGAAGGCTTTTTTTATGATTTAGTACAATTAAGCAATGATCTTCTGAGCGCGAAGTACTTCTTCGATAGCTGCGATAGCTTCTTCTTCGTCTTCTCCAGAGCAGCTGATAGTGATTTCAGACTGAGTAGGGATTCCTAAAGACATAACACCCATGATAGATTTCATGTTTACTTCACGTCCTTTGAAAGCTACATTGATTTCGCTTTTAAATTTGCTGGCCGCATTCACAGCAACCGTTGCAGGACGTGCATGCAATCCAACTGGATCAACTACAGTAACAGTAACTTGTTTCATTATATATTTCCTCCTAAAGTAAATCTAAAGTTATTTTAGTCCATTTTATTCAATAAATCAATATAATTCAATCAACTTCAACGATTAGAATTCCCTTGTCTTTTAAAGCTTTTGCGAACAATCCAGAGCCTTGAATCCGACGCTTTTGAAAGGTGCCATCATAAATCGATCCATGACCACAGGTTGGAGAATAAGATTTTAAGACACAAAGCTGCACATCGCCAATCTGATTGAGTGCTTTCTGGACTCCGGCTTCCAATTGTTCGGTAATGTCCTTGCCATCTTGTCTAAGAACTCTTCCATTGAAAATCTCACAAGGGATTCTGGGAGTCGATAGACCCGCCATCTTTTCTGGACAGATCGCAACGATTTCGTGACCTTTTAACAGTTCTTCAATTTGTTCTCGGTAACAATTTCCGCCATCGTATCGGCAATTTTCACCCAAAAGACAGGCACTAACCGCTATCTTCATGAATTTTCCATCAACTCGTTATACAACAAGGAATAAGTCTTGGCACTATTCGACCAGCTGACATCTGTATTCAGTGCATTGGTCTGCAAGATTTTCCAATCTTCTTTTCGGTTATAGAAGACATCAATGGCATAATACAGTGTGTTGATCAGTTCATTTGAATCATAGTTTTCAAAGCTGAAACCATTTCCACTCTTGTCGTATTCATTATACGGATTCACCGTATCTTTCAGGCCGCCTGTTTCACGAACCATCGGCAATGTTCCATAACGCATTGAACATAACTGAGAAATTCCGCATGGTTCAAACAAACTTGGCATCAGGAACAGATCACTGGCCGCATAGATTCGATGAGCCAGACTTTCATTATATCCATAGTAGAAACAGATCTTGCCTTTATTTCCATTTTCCAAATCACGGAACTTGTTTTCAATCTGACTTTCGCCACTGCCCAAGATTGCAAGCTGGATTGGTGCAGAACAAAGGGCATCCAACTGTTCCATCAAAAGGTAGAAACCTTTTTGCCAGGTCAAACGGCTGACACATCCTACCAGCATAACATCTGGATTTTCTTCCAAACCAAGTTCCTTTTGAAGCGCCAGTTTATTTTTCTTTTTCTGTGCTGCGATATTGACTTTGTCAAAGTGATACGGAATCTCTGGATCTGTTTTCGGATTCCAAAGATTGATATCGATTCCGTTGACAATTCCCCAAAGGTCATATTTACGCATATTCAAGATGGCTTCCAGGTGTTCCCCATACTGTGGCGTCAGGATCTCCTGAGCATAGGTTGGAGAAACGGTTGTCACTTTATCGGAATAAAGAATGCCCGACTTCATGAATGAAATTCCGCCGTCAAAACGAACGTTTCCATTATCCAGCAGATAGTATGGTAAACCTAAACAGCTGTCCAGCATTTCCGGACCAAAATTACCCTGATAAGCCAGATTATGAATCGTATATACAAAACGAATACTTCGATAACGTGCATCGTTGTCATGCGTTTCCTTTACCATACAAGGAATCATTCCTGTATGCCAGTCATGACAATGGATGATATTAGGCCAGTAATTCAACTGATTTAACATTTCGATAACGGCTTTCTGGAAATACGCAAATCGTTCTCCGTCATCATCATATCCATATAAAGTATCACGTTCAAAATATCCCTGATGCTGAACAAAGAAGAAACAAACATCGCCTTCCATTTTAGAGAAGATTCGAACAGGAACTTCGTGATAGGCAATGGATACAGAAAATTCACAGTTGAAGTACAAGTCATTCATGTATTTATCTGCAATTTTCTTGTACAAAGGCATGACAACCTTTACTTCATGACCTTGTTCCGTCAAAGCTTTAGGCAGTGAACCGATTACATCGGCAAGGCCGCCTGTTTTGATAAAAGGAAGGCCTTCTCCTGCTACCATTAAAATTGAAGCCATTAGATGTTCTCCCTTCTACCGATATACAAAGGATCATCCGGCGTACCGCTCAGATCTTTCTTCTTAACGATTCTAGTGTGTTTATCAACGATCACATTTTTTAGGACAGCGTTATCTCCGATTTCAACCCCTGGCATGATCAAACAATTCTCGATCACAGCATTTTTACCAATACGGCAGGCACGTCCAATAATCGAATTGCTTACTTTGCCATGGATCTCACAACTGTTGGAAACCAATGATCCTACAGCGCTTCCACCATTAAGATAGATTGCAGGCGCACTGTCATTTGTCCGTGTGTATGCCGGCCATTTTGGATTGGAGAATTCACGCATGCTGTTTTCATCCAATACAGCCATATTGGAGTCGAAATAAGATTTCAGATCATTGATGCAGTAAACACTGCCTCTAAAGTTCACAGCACGAACATCCATATCCTTACAATGATCGTTTACGATATCCTTGAACCAGTACATACTGCTGACCTTACGCGCTTCTTTCACCAGAGAGATGAAGAGTTCTTTAGACAGAATGTATGTCTGCAAAGACAATGAACGATTTTTATAGTTTCCTAAATTGGTCTCAATACTTAAAACACCTTTTTGACGATTCAACTGAAGTACGTCGCAATTGATGTAATGATCCTTGGCATTGTCCACATTCTGATACAGCATCGTGATTTCCGCACCGCTTTCAATGTGCTGTTCAAGAATATCTGCATAATTAGCCATATAGATCATATTGACAGGGGCAATGATCACATAATCATTGGAGATTTCTTCAATATCATCGATTTGTTCATAATAGCTCTGAACATCCGAAACATACTGCGCAGAACCATCTTCACGATATAACGGAATCAAATCAATTCTTCCATGTTTGGAGTTGATATTATACTGACGGCCGCTGCCAATATGTTCAATCAAAGGCTGAGGATTTCCGTTGACGAAAACCTTGATATCGTGAATTCCGGAATTTGCCATATTTGACAAAGGGAAATCGATCAAACGATAACGGCCAATAAAGTTGAATGCCGCGATAGGGCGATATTTCTGTAAACCTCTTACATAGACACTTGGGTCATTATAAGTTACGATTCCTAATGCATCACACATCGTCGGTTACTCCCCTTTCTTTAC
>NZ_CALVGO010000064.1 GCF_944327125.1 uncultured Faecalicoccus sp. | reverse complement strand
GATTCAGGATCGAAGTGTGAACTAAAAAAAGGGATGATGGAATTCATCCCTTTTTATCAACATTTTCCGGTCATGATCTCTATGATTTCTTGATCGGTTTGACGCATTCCTTCTTTGGCAAGCAAAGAAATATTTCGTATCGTATTTTCAACGCCTTTTTTGACGATGCCTTCGCCATCTTTGAATTCCTGTCCGTTCAAGTACATTTCATACCCTAACAATCCGGCTTCAACGGCACTGGCAATTTTGGCGGCACAGCTTGGTTTGGCTCCATCGCATACAGTTCCTGAAATCATGGCGATTCCATTGACCAGTGTATGGGAAATGGCTTCCAAATCTCCGCCTTCCATGTAACAGATTCCGCAAGCGGCACCGACCCCGGCACTAACGACCCCGCAATAGGCACTCAGTTTTCCGATCCCTTGTTTAAGATGCATCGTGATCAGATTGGACATCAATAGAGAACGATAAAGTTTGTCTTCATCGATTTTCTTTTCTCTGGCCCATACAATAACCGGGATGCTGGTGGTCATTCCCTGATTTCCGCTTCCTGAATTGATGATCACCGGAAGCTCACATCCACTCATACGGGCATCACTTCCGGCTGCGGCATAAGCTTTGATCTTGGTTAGAAGTTCATCGTTTCTTGAGAGAATGATTTTCCCGATGTTGGCACCAAAGGATTCTTCCAATCCGCGCTTAGAAATCGCCATATTGTACTGGATCTGACGGTCCAGTGTTTCTTTTACGTCATCGATATCGGCATCGCATACAAATTCATAGATGCCTTGTACGCTCATAAAGGAATGATTGGTATCCACGGTCGAATCTTTTTCTTCTTCTGGACGTACATATTGAAATTTATCATCCTTTTTGATCCATAAAATGTGTTCGTGCCCTTTGGCGATACGGACACTTGCCTCATGTTCTTTTCCTTTTATTGTAACGATCATATCCAGAGGAATCTCTGAAGGAAGCGGGACTACACGGATAAGGGTTGTCTTTAAAAAGTCCTTAAGGGCTTCCTTTTGACTCTCTGTGACTTCAGAAATGACTTCCAGTTTCTTTTTAGAATCTCCCGCAACGATTCCCACAGCGGCCGCAGCTTCGATTCCTTTTAATCCCCCGGTATTGGGGACCGTCACACTTTTTACATTCTTGATGATGTTTCCACTGGCCTGGATGATCACTTCTTCACAGTTTCCTTCGAAAGCCTCGTTTGCCAGACTGGCGCAGTATGCGATCGCAATGGGTTCGGTACATCCCATGGCAGGGACGAGTTCTTCTTTTAATGCCTTTACATACTGATGATATACATTATCTTTTTTGTTCATAACTACCTCTTTATTATCGATTATATTCTACGCGATAAACAGATGTTCTATCAAGATTTTAAAGCCTAAAATGATCAACATTCCTCCTCCCAGATACTGGGCATATCTTTGAAACAGGGATCCTAACTTTTTGCCTAGGATCACGCAGGAAAAAGAAAGAAGAAATGTGATGATCCCGATCCAAAAAGCCGCCTGAAAGAGGGAAACGTTTAAGAGGGCAAAGCTGATCCCGGCAGCCAGGGCATCAATACTTGTGGCAATGGCTAAAGTGAAGATAGTTTTAAAAGAAATGGATTCAATTTGAGTTTCTTTTTCAATGGTTTCACGGCCTTCTTTGATCATGTTGATTCCAATCCATCCTAATAAGAGAAAGGCGATCCAGTGATCGATATGGGATATCAGCGAAACAAACTGAATGCCCGCAAAATAACCAATACATGGCATCAAAGCTTGAAAAAAGCCAAAGGCAAACCCTAAATAGAGGGCATATTTTAAAAGAACTTTTCGAGGCAAAGCCATGCCTTTGGCCAAAGAGACGGCACTGGCATCCATCGCTAGAGAAACGGCGGTCAAAATCAAAGTAAAAGTATCCATAAATCCTCCAAAAAAAGAAACGAGGCCAATGCGAAAAATCGCATAAGTCTCGTTTTTTACAGTAAACCAGATCGAATGATCAATATGTTGATTTACACACTTACCTATCTGTAAGATAACTACTCCCTTACGTCGGTTTCATTCTAACAAACCCTCATAAAAATCGCAATTTTATATGGTTAGTTCATTCTAATACAACATGTGCTACAATAGACGCATAGAAAAGAAGGATACACATTCTGGAAAGGAGCTATCCATGAAAATATATATCGTGCGGCATGGAAATACTTTATTCAATCATTTAGGACGTGTACAAGGCTGGTGCGATTCTCCTTTGACACCTTTAGGAATCCAGCAAGCCAAAGAGCTTTCTGAATATTTTTTATCCATTCCTCTGGCGGCCGGCTACCATTCAGGAAGTGAAAGGGCTCTGGATACACTGGATTTGATTTTAAATGATCGCCCGGTTCCCAGAAAAAGAGACAAACGGCTCAAGGAAGTATACTTTGGGGATCTGGAAGGTGCCAGGGTCAAAGATCTTTTTCCAGATGGGATTGCCATTCCGGAATTGTTTTATCAATATGGCGGGGAAGACCGGCATCATGCGGCACTTCGATTCACGGAAGCCTGCAAAGAAATGGAACAAAACGAAAAAGGGGATGTGCTGGTTGTCAGTCATGGGTCTGTGATTCGCCAGTTTCTGGAGGAAAACTCTATGTCCTTTTTCCAAATGTCCAAAGAAATCAAGGTGACCCGCGATTTGATTCCGAACTGTTCTGTATCGGTCATAGAAGTTCAACACGGAAAAATCGAAGTGACAGCTCTTCCCAAAATCCTGTGAGCATATCATTATCATTCAATCCAAGAGACTGTTATGATGCCTGTAGGTACAAAAGATACCTGGAAAAGAGGTCTGTATGAAAAGACTAGGCTTGATAACAGTTTTTGTTTTGGTGGGATCGCTGTTTATGTTCGATCCAGTATCCGTTTCTGCCTTGGAAGAAGTTCCTATCCAGGAAGAAACGTTTCCCGATCCGATCTTTCGATCCTATGTGGAAAAGACATGGGATGCCAATCACGATGCGGTTTTGTCTTCGGAAGAGATCGAGGCTATCACAAATATATCGGTGAGAAATAAAGGCATTCAGTCACTGCAGGGGATCGAGTATTTTTCCTCTCTTCAAGATCTAAACTGTGGAGAAAATGCGATCTCTGTGTTGGATGTCTCACAAAATACAGAGCTGATCGATCTGGTCTGTGATGAAAATCCCATTTCCGTTCTGGATATTTCACACAATCCTAAGCTGACGGCGCTCAATTGTTTCCACGATGCTCTTAGCCAGCTGGATATTTCTTCCAATACGAATTTAGAACAGCTCGTTGCGGGGGGCAGTCTTTTAGGTTCCATCAACACCCGTCATAATCCGAATTTGAAAGTCTTTACGTATCTGGCTGGGAATGCCGAAAGTTTTGATTTTTCATCCAACCCAGAACTAGAAAGCGTGTGGATCTCCGGGACGCCTGTAAAAGAACTGGATCTTTCAGCCAACAAAGCGTTAAGCCAGCTGTGGTGTCATAATACCAATCTGTCTACGATCGATCTGACCGGATTCCCTCATTTGAGTGGAAGTGCTGTGAATTTAACCAATAACCGTATGATCTCTATTCATACCGATATTGCCGATGCCACCCAGATCAGCATGCAGGACCAGAGGCCTTATAAGGTCTTGATTCCCAAAGATCAGACGACTTTCGATCTTAGAAATCTGGATATGGATATCGATCCTTCCATGATCGTACCCGATGGATCCATAACGATTGAAAACGCCGTCCTGCAAGGGGTGAGCCCGGGAATGCAGGTTTCTTATGATTACAAGGTGGGGACATCTACGTTCAAGGCATCTCTGGTTTTTGAAGAAGACAACTCCTGGATCCAGCCGCTGACAATCGAGAACTGGACCTATGGACAAAACCCATCTTTGCCGCAGGCGCAAAGTGCATTTGGAAAGGTGATCTACAGCTACTCGGCGTCAAAAGACGGTCCTTTTGAGGGCCAGGTTCCTACTTTGGCAGGGACATGGTACGTGCAAGCCTATGTTCCTTTTGACGGGGTGCATCAGGAATTAAAGGCCATTCGGGAATTTCAGATCTATAAGGCTCAGCCCAATATAAAAATTCCGGATTTGTTGCAAGGGTGGAAAGGGGACAAACTTTCTTCGGTTTCTCTTCCCGAAGGATTTAGCTGGGAAGAAGGCAATCAGATCTTAAATGAAGCAGGAATAGTGGAATATAAGGCAAAGTACACCCCTGAAGATACAGCGAATTATCTGACTTTGGACGATGTCTTACTTCGTGTCAAGGTTCAGGAAAAGGATGAGGATGGAAAAGGATCAAGCTCTAAACCAGAGACTGGAACCGAAATTGGAAAAGAAGAAAACGAAGATGCCCATAGACAGGAAAAGCCTGGGGATAAAGATAAAAGTCCGGATACGGCAGTGCAGACATCGATAGGAATCTTATCGGGATCGATGATCTTATCGGTGCTGGGAATCTTTTTGTTGATCAAGAAGGCAAATGAAAAGGATTGACATGCACTCAATCCTTTTTGCCTATTCTGCCCATTCGATATGGTTAGGGGCCATTTTTTTGATTCTGGCCAGTGAATAGATTTGATATCCTTTGGCTTCGATCTCGCTTCTTCCTTTCTGGAAGCTTTTTTCAATGACGATCCCAATGCCGGCTACTTTTGCGCCGCATTGATGAATCAGGTTCTCAGCGGACAGAAAAGCCTGTCCGTTGGCCAAAAAGTCATCGATGAATAATACATTATCGTCTTCCTGAAGGAACTGACGTTCCATACATAAGGTATATTTTTTGTTTTTCGTAAATGAGAAAGCCTCGGTGAACACTGGGTTTTTCATGGTGCTGGGTTCACTTTTCTTTAAGAATATCACAGGAACATGAAGCTCTTTGGCGGTGAATACGGCCGGAGCGATCCCGCTGGATTCAATGGTGACCACTTTGGTGATGCCCATATCTTTAAAGTGTTCAGCGAAATCTTTTCCCATGGCTTCCATGAGGTCACAATCGATCTGATGATTTAAAAAGCTGTCCACTTTTAAAATATCCTCATTGATGATGGTTCCTCTTTGTTCAATTGTTTCCTGTAATAGTTTCATTTTTCGTTTCCTCTTTCTTTTTCACATTTACGATCGTTTCTAAGACACGATGGTTTTTGATTTCCTTTACGGTGATATCCATTTGTTCAAGATGGAGATCAAACTGTTCTCCATCATCAGGAATCGATCCGTTGCATCCTAATATATAGCCTCCAAAAGTATCATAGTCTTCGGTAGGCAGTTCAATATGAAGGGCTTCCTGTACATCTTCCAGAGAACAAGAACCATAGATACGGTAAGAATTGGAATCCAGGACCTGGATCTCTTCGGGCTCTTCTTCGTCTTCTTCATACATCTCGCCCAGAATGGTTTCTACGATATCGTGCAGGGTCACGATGCCGGACATGCCGCCATATTCATCGATCACCACAGCGAAATAGTATTTTCGCTTTTTCATTTCCTTGAAACACTCATCGGCTTTGGTGTTTTCCAGCACAAACAGCGGTTTGTCCATGGCATGAGCCAGAACATGGTCCTGTTCCAGGTTATCGATGCGGAAATAGTCACGGGTATCCAAAATGCCAATCACATCGTCTTCGTCTTCCTGACACACAGGATAGAAAGTATGACGATTGTCGTGAATGATCTTCTGCCATTTTTCCATCGGATCATCCAGGAAAAGGCAGACCACTTCGCTGCGGTGGGTACAGATCTCTTCCACACTGGTATCATCAAATTCAAAGACATTTTCAAACAACTCTTTTTGCGGTTCTTCCATATGTCCTGTTTTTTGTGAAGTCTGGATCATTTCCAGAATGTCTTCTTCCGTGACTTCCGGCGTCTCGTTAAAGACCGGGATACGGATGAAAAATGTAAAAGGGGTGAACAGGATCTGGAGAAAGCGCATCAGCGGGATCGCCGATTCTTTTTCCTTTTTGGCGCCCTGTCCTTTAAACAGGCGATGCAGGATGATAAAAGAATAGACGATCAGGATCCATATCGCAAAGATGTATCCCTTGTGATGACTCAGCACTTTTGCCAGCTGATTTTGTACGATCAGGGCATAACCCGTCAATGTCAGTACCAGAAGAAACTGTACAGTAACCAGCTGGGGCAGCTTTTTTTTCTTTTCCGACATGGAATGCGAATTGAGTGTTCCCTGAAGATAGGAAAACACGCAGACCAAAATGATATAAAATACGCTACAGACGATCAATATCATAACTCAAGACCTCCATGGTTCCATGGGCATGAGGGATAGGCATCATCTGAATTCATATCAACACGCTCCTTTTGTGATTTGAGTCAATCATACACTATTTTAGAAAAAGAGAAAAGAGCACCTTGTGCTCTTTTCTTAGTTTTGAGATTCCTCAATGATCAACGGAATCAGTTTTTCCTGTTCCTTTAATAAGTATTTCATGATATTGCTTCGGGTGACGATGCCGATGAAGATGTTTCGGTCATCGACAATAGGAACAAAGTTTTGTTTCAGCGACTGTTTGAACAGTTCCGTTAAGGTCGCATCGATCATCATTGGAGGGGTGAAATCATCCCGGATCAGATCTTTGATCAGTGTATTTCGGGTTTCCTCATAAGAGATATCCGGATGATCGATAAAGTACCATAAGAAATCTCCTTCGTTGATTGTACCGATGTATCTTCCCTTAGAGTCGATTACAGGCATGGCGGTAAATCCATGTTCCCGCATCAGCTTCAAGCCTTCCTCGACATTTAAATGATCGTAAAAGAAGATCACATCTTTTTTCATTGTTAAGAAAAAGAAGACATTTTCCTGCATAATCTTTCTACCACCTTATGAAATTATCCTATCAAAAGATTATAGAAATTCAATAAAGAAATCGTGTGAAATTATTGGGTTGACAATCTAAAATCTTATTTGTATTATTGTATTAGATAACTAGTACAATAATACAGGAGGGATGCGCTTGAACAATCCATTTTCCAATGAGCGGCCGATCTATTTACAGATCGTCGATCGCATCAAGGTCAAGATCATCACCAGGGAATACGCCCCGGGGGATAAGTTGCCTTCTGTGCGTGAGATGGCCTCTTTGATGCAGGTCAATCCCAATACCATGCAGAGAGCTTTCAGTATTCTGGAATCAGAAGGAATCGTTTGTTCCCATAGGACCAGTGGACGATATGTCGATCTGGATGAAGAAAAGATTCTTCAGTTAAGAAAAGATCTTGCCCGTGAACAGATTACAGTGTTTTTGCGTTCCATGGAACAAATGGGATTTACGATGGAAGAGATTCTGGAGGAAATAGAAAAGCTGGGGGGAGAAAAATGAGTATTTTAGAACTACAGAACATTACGAAAAAGTTTGGCTCTAAGGTTGTATTGGATTCGATCAATGTGACTTTAGAGCCTGGAAAGATCGTCGGATTGTTAGGGACCAACGGCAGTGGAAAAACGACGATGATCAAATTGATCAACGA
>NZ_CALVGO010000063.1 GCF_944327125.1 uncultured Faecalicoccus sp. | reverse complement strand
TGCGGGTTGGTTACGGCTTTTCTGCAGACAAAAATGAAGATCCATCCTTTGTTAGCCGGAATCTTGACGATGACAGCGCTGTATTCGGTGAATTTACGGATCATGTCGGGCTCTCCCAACATTGCCTTGTTGAATACAGAATCGCTGTTTACTAAAGTACCGTTTACTTTGGGATTGTTATTTGTGATCAGTGTGATTTCAGGATTGCTTCTCTTTTTGTTCTTTAAAACCAATACCGGGCTGATGCTTCGGGCAGCTGGCGATAATGAAACGATGGTCAAATCCAGCAGTATCAATGTCGATACGATGAAATTTATCGGGATGGCTCTGGCCAATGGCTTTGTCGCTTTATCCGGGGCTCTGCTGGCGCAATATCAAAATTTTGCGGATGTAACAGGGGGAACGGGAATGATGGTCCTTGGGTTGGCAGGAATCATCATTGGTGAGGCCGTAATTCGAAAAAAATCGATTGGTTTTGGTCTGGCTTCCTGTATTCTTGGTGCTTGTCTGTATCGTCTTCTTTATACAGTGGCTTTACAGTTTGGAATTCCGGCAACGGATATGAATATGATGTCGGCCATCCTGGTCGCACTCACGATTTCAATACCTTATTTAAAGAAAGTGAGGGCAAAAGAAAATGCTTGAACTTGAAAATGTTTCAGTGACTTTTAATAAAGGGACCTCTTTAGAAAAGGTGGCTCTAAAGGAAATCAATGTCACCATACAAGATGGAGACTTTATTACGATGTTGGGAAGCAATGGGGCTGGAAAGAGTACATTGTTCAATGTGATCAGCGGTGCTATCTTGCCAAGTCATGGAAAGATCTATCTTGATTCGGAAGAAATCACGAAACAAAAAGAACATATTCGTGCTAAAAATATCGGCCGGCTGTTCCAGAATCCGGAACATGGTACGGCGCCGCATCTGACCGTGGAAGAAAATCTGGCACTGGCGTATTCACCCAAAAAATACGGAAAACTTTCACTGGCCGTTCATAAACAGGATCGTTTGTATTTTCAGGAAAAACTGAAGACTTTGGATATGGGATTGGAAGATCGTTTGAAGACACCGATCGGACTCTTATCCGGTGGGCAAAGACAGGCGGTTGCGTTGATGATGGCACTTTTGAATCCGCCTAAGATCCTTCTTCTGGATGAGCATACAGCGGCTCTGGATCCTAAAAGCGCGCAAAAGATCTTAAAGATCACCAACGATCTGATTCAGAAAGAAAAGATCACGGCTTTGATGATCACACATAATATTCAAGATGCCTTAAACAATGGAAATCGTTTGTTTATTATGAACGAAGGGGCTTTGATCCAGGATATGAACGCTCAGGAAAAATCGAAACTGAAGCCGGCTGATATTTTAAATTATTATGCGGTTTGACAAACGATGGAATTGGGATTAGACTAAAAGCACGAGGTATATGGTTATGAGCGCAATTGATGAATTGAAATCGATCCCGACCCGAAAACATGTGGTCACAAGCATCGAATATGAATGCAAAACAGAAGAAAAAGAAGATGAAGTGTTTGAAAAGGTGCAGGGCATCTTAAAACATCATTTGGATGAAGTTGCCAAGATCACATACGATCTGGAGGCCGATGACAAAGTAAAAGTCGAAGTCATTCAAAATCTATAGGAGAGCCATCTCCTATTTTTTTATGCTTCGGGAAAACAAGGCGGCTCCAAACAAGACAATCAGGCCGGGGATGACCGTAGGCAATCCGGTAAAAACATAGGCCAGTAATAAAATAGCGGCTAAAAAAAAGAAAAGCATGGCAAAGATATGTTTGTTCATGATAACCTCAATTCTTTTTTATTATAGCATGCTAAATGAGCAAACTATGGAAAAATTGCATATTTATCTGACTTTAGGACGTGTTTGTTATAAAGCTGAAATCTTTGAACAAGAGGTTTGACCTCCGGGAAAAAGTTGAAGAGGGTCTTCTTATTTTTTTTGACAACATATCAAAAATCTCTGGCAATTTTTAATCCCTTGTATCCGCTCAATATGTTGATTATTCAAAGTATTCCATATAAAATTAATTTTAGACGTTTGGGGGAGTATTATGGAAAATGAAAGCAATCTGCAAGGTCTTACTTCTAAAGAAGTTAAAGACAGGCTAGAAAAGGGCTTGATCAATACACAGGAAAAAACAGCGAGTCGAACAATCAAGGATATCTTAATCGAAAATATATTTACTTTATTTAACTTATTGAATCTGTTGATTGCCATTGCATTGGCATTCGTTCATGCCTGGAGCAATCTTTTGTTTATGGCCATCATCATCATGAATGTGCTGATTGGGATCATTCAAGAGTTAAAGGCCAAAAAGATGGTGGACGATCTATCAATTTTGGTGACACCAAAGGCTACGGTGTTAAGAGAGGGAAAGATTCAAGAAATTATTGCGGATGAAATTGTCCTGGATGATATCATGGTTTTAAAACAAGGGCAGCAGATTTCTTGTGATGCAAGTCTTGTTTCGGGGAGTTTGGAAGTCAATGAAAGTCTTTTGACAGGTGAAAGTGATGCGATCCAAAAAGAAAGTGGCGATGAAGTGCTTTCCGGAAGCTATGTGGTTGCCGGACAAGCTTATGTAAAAGTCAATCATGTCGGGAAGGACAACTACGCGAACAAACTGGCTGATCAGGCAAGTACATGGAAACCGGTGAATTCGCAGCTGTTGAATTCGATGAAAAAGGTTACGCGGTTTACGTGCTTTTTGATCATTCCCTTAGGGATTCTATTATTCATTGAAGCTTTTTTAATGCGAGACGAAGGCTTATATCAAAGTGTAGTCAGCAGTTCTGCGGCTTTGTTAGGAATGCTTCCTAAGGGGCTGGTGCTCTTAATGAGTATTTCTTTGGCAGCTGGTATCGTTCGTCTGGGGAAAAAGAAGATCTTGGTACAGCGTTTGTATGCCTTGGAAACATTATCTCATGTAGATGTGCTTTGTTTAGACAAAACAGGGACTTTAACGACAGGGAAAATGAAGGTCGATCATGTTGTGGAATTGAGTGAGGTTTCCAAAGAGGATGAAGACTTTATCGCATCGTACTTGTATCATAGTACAGATTCCAATGCGACTTTTGAAGCGATGGCGCAGTATTTTAAAGCGCAGAATGTATATACGCCAACAGCTAAAATTCCGTTTTCTTCAGAGAGAAAATGGAGTGCAATCGTCTTTGATCATGTTACGTATGTTATAGGAGCGCCGGAACGTTTATGTCAAAGCGTACCTGAACAGGCGCAACAGGAAATGAAAAAAGGGAATCGTGTCATTGTGATTGGAAAGACCGCGGATGAGGTAAAAGTCCATCAAAGTCTTCCAAAGATCAATGCGCTTTATCTGGTCGTGATTCAGGATGTACTTCGTGAAAACTGTCAAGATACCATTGAACAGTTTCATCAAGAAGGTGTACAGATCAAAATCATTTCTGGAGATCATGTGGATGCGGTCAGTGCTTTGGCCAAACAGGCTGGCGTGATCGATGCCCACAAAGTGATTGATTTATCGCAATATGACGATACAGCGGATTATGGAAAACTGGCAGAAGAAAATGTAGTATTTGGGCGAGTCTCTCCTCAGCAGAAAAAATGGCTGGTCAAAGGGCTGCAGTCAAGAAGTCATCAGGTTGCGATGACCGGTGATGGAGTGAACGATATTTTAGCGTTAAGAGAAGCTGACTGCAGTATCGCAATTGCCCAGGGGAACGACGCAGTTAAACAAATCTCGGAGATCGTACTCTTGGATTCTTCGTTTAAAAATTTATCCGATGTGCTTTTTGAGGGAAGACGAGTTGTCAACAATATCACTCGTGTGGCTGGGGTATTCTTTATCAAAACGATCTACTCGGTATTATTATCGGTAATCTGTGTGCTTTCAATTTTTGGCGGAGCGGACTTTAGTTTTGGCTTTCCGTTTATCCCTATCCAGATTACATTGATCGATGCGGCTATTGAAGCTTGGCCTTCGTTTGTGACGATGATGGAGCCAAATCATCATCCGGTTCCTAAAGATTTTTTACCGGTGGTCTTGAAAAAGGCGCTTCCGTTTGCCTTGATGATTTTAATTTATATTTGTTCTATTCATTTTTTCACTGATGAAACAACAAATACACAAACCATTATGTATTACGGCATTGTTTATATCAGCATGTTAGCCGTTGTGAAATCATGTATTCCGATGAACCCTTTGCGTTTGTTTGTATCATCTACGATGGTGATTGGCTTTACCTTTGGCGTGTTGGTATTTAAAAACTTATTTCATTTGGCATTTACCGGCTGGTTTGTGGTCGGCATGATGATCATCTATCTGATTCTAATCTTACTATTGGCAAAATATAAGACAAAGAGCAATTCCTAATCGAAGGAGTTGTTCTTTTTATTTAGAAAGAAACTTAGAAGAAACAATCCGATGAAAATAGTTATCGTATATGCATCGATTCATCATTAAAACACAAAAAGATCGTTGATATATGTGTGGGTATTTTTTCTTAGACAGCATTGATCTGATTTAAGAACTTTGTCCGGATGCTTCATCCTACGATCGCATTAGGTTGGCTTCGGAGACCTATTTTGGCTCGGCGCATCCGCTAGTCAAAGCGTTTGTTGGGAAAACTAAGTTTCGGCAAGATCAAAAATGTTTTATGATCACGACTGTCGGGGCACCTTGGATAGACTTTCAATCTTTTTCTGACAATTTTTTTGGGAAGATAGGAGGTATAGTGAGAAAGACTTGTCAGAAACGAAAAAATGCCAGTCAGAATCGGCTGGCATTTTTTGATTAGACATAAAAAAAAGCCTTACGGCTGAATGGTTAAATGGAGCAGGTGATGAGAATCGAACTCACGTAGTCAGCTTGGAAGGCTGAAGTTCTACCATTGAACTACACCTGCAAATGGTGACCCGTGGGCGATTCGAACGCCCGACCCTTTGATTAAAAGTCAAATGCTCTACCATCTGAGCTAACGGGTCAAAAAGAAATGGTGCCGACTATAGGAATTGAACCCACAACCTACTGATTACAAGTCAGTTGCTCTACCAATTGAGCTAAGTCGGCACATAGAAATGGTGGAGGCTAACGGGCTCGAACCGCTGACCCTCTGCTTGTAAGGCAGATGCTCTCCCAACTGAGCTAAGCCTCCGATTGCCATACAATAATAGCAGATGTTCATAGGGCAGTCAAGCACAAAATACAATGGAGCAGGTGAGGAGAATCGAACTCCCGTATACAGCATGGCAAGCTGTTGTTCTACCATTGAACTACACCTGCATCTAGTGGCTGGGGTAACTGGATTCGAACCAGTGAAATGCAGGAGTCAAAGTCCTGTGCCTTACCGCTTGGCTATACCCCAATAAATGGTGGAGGAGGACAGATTCGAACTGCCGAACCCGAAGGAACAGATTTACAGTCTGCCGCGTTTAGCCTCTTCGCTACTCCTCCATGAAAATTTTGTTGGGGCTAAAAAATGGTGGAGGCTAACGGGCTCGAACCGCTGACCCTCTGCTTGTAAGGCAGATGCTCTCCCAACTGAGCTAAGCCTCCATTCATTTAGCGCCTTTATATACTAGCAAATTCTTTTTTGGATGTCAATTTATTTCTAAAATTTGTTTTAAAAATTTTATAGCGGATATCCAGAGCCTTTAAATAAGCCTCTCCAATGGTTTTTTGATTCGTTCTGGATGCCTTATATATCGCTTTTTCCTGATAAAACAGAAGAATTTGAGGTTTGACGATCAAGTAGTCTTTGCCAAAGACCGATTTTGACTGGATGCTTTGGAGCTTTTCCAATGTGTCTTTGGAAGCGTGTGAAAAATGAAGCTTTGTGATCAATGTTTCCTGAAGCTGGTACAGTTCGGTTGGACTATCTTCGGAAAGAATCCATACAGGAACGTTGATTTGAGAAAAGTAAGGTTCCCAATAGAGCCATTGATCTAAGTATTGACGTCCTTTTTCTTTTTTTAAAGAATCCAGGGTCGTGACAAGGACAAAGTCCAGATTGAGCCATCCAGTATTTTGATAGGGTTGTATGATTTCAATTTTCATCGTGTATTGGTGAATGCGCATCCTTATTATAACATAGTGCCGGAATCGTTAAAATATGATATCCTATATAATATATGGAAAGGGAAACAACATGATCAAAGCAGGTATAGATTTAGGGGCCGATTCGATTCGCCTTGTGACTTCGGAAGACGGTCTTGTCTTTGATGAGGCGTGTATGGTGGCTTTCGATCAAAAAGGAAATGTCCTGGCTATAGGAAATGAAGCAAGAGACATGAAACAATCTCTGGATCAGGAAATCCAGGTCGTTTCTCCTTTGGCAATGGAAACCATCGATTTTTATGCGCTTCATCTTCTTTTGGAACAGTTGATTTATGATTTTAAACTTTTTCGCATGTTCAAGAAAACGATTCTTCTTTTCAGCTATCCGACTTCATTAGGGGAAGATGAGTGTGATCAGCTGAAGGAACATCTTTTGGATCTGGGAGCGTATCGTGTATATTTTGATCAGGAGATCTGGGTGGCCAGCATAGGAGCAAAGCTCAATCTTTTTATCCCCGTTGCCAGCTGCCTGTTGAATCTTGGTTCTTCCAACTGTGATATTGCGGTGTTTTCAAATGGCGGAATGATCAAAAAATCGTCTTATAAAGCGGCAGGGAGACATGTAGATCTGTTGATCAAAAAATGGATGCATCAACAGCATTCACTTTTGATCGATGATGAAACAGCACAGCGAATCAAACTTGAAATTGGACAGACTCGTTTGAGCCAGCGCCCTCGTTCCATGCTTGTGCAGGGGATCCATTCCCGCCAGCAGAAGCTGCATTCGGTTTCCATCAGTGAAAACGATTTGGTTCCTGTCTTGATGCCTCTTTGTCAGCAATGGGCCGGCTGGATCTATAAATTCCTGATGTCCTTGACGCCTCAGCAGCAGGAAGATGTCCGAATGCGCGGGATCATATGCTGCGGTGGAACGATGCTGTTGCCAGGGCTTAAAGAAACACTGCAGGAAATGATATCGTGTCCTATCTATGTGACGGACGATCCATTGAATACGGTGAGTCAGGGCTTGGAAGATCTTTTATCCAGAATGTAAGAAAAAGTCAGGAAAAATTCATCTTTTCTTGGCTTTTTTGTTGAAGATTTGTTAGAATGGTAGATGGCTATTTATGCCAGTTCATTTCATTTTCAGTAAGGAGGCGTTGTAGAATTCATGTCAAAGCAGGATATGATTGAAATCGATGGGATCGTTGTAGACACATTACCTAATGCTGCTTTTAAAGTGAAATTAGAGAATGGGCACGAGATCATGGCTCACGTTTCTGGTAAAATCCGTATGCATCACATTCGCATTTTACCAGGTGATCGTGTTACCGTTGAAATTTCACCCTATGATTTAACACGTGGGCGTATAACATTCAGAAGAAAATAGGAGGGAAAACAAATGAAAGTAAGACCATCCGTAAAACCGATGTGCGACAAATGCCGAGTAATTCGACGCAAGGGTCGCGTCATG
>NZ_CALVGO010000062.1 GCF_944327125.1 uncultured Faecalicoccus sp. | reverse complement strand
TGGAACGGCAGACACGCTGTCTTCAGGCGGCAGTGCGAGCAATCGCGTGAGAGTTCAAATCTCTTCTTCTGCACCAATTGTCTAAAAAGCCCTTAAATAAGGGCTTTTTTGTTTGTCAATATACTATTGGTGACACTTTTGGTGACAGTTAGCCATAAAAAGACTAATTCACATTAAAATAAGCCAAAAAGATTTTTTAGAAGCATATAAAAACGAGAGCTGTTGTTCTCTCGTTTTTTTATATCAAGGCAGGGAACTCCCCTTCAAAACACATTCATTGTTCCTCTTTCATCTCAATGCATTTCTTAGGGCAAGTTTTTACACAAAGGGTGCATCCTACACAAAGTCCTTTATCCACTTTCCACGACTTCTTTTCCCGATTGACATCGATCGCTTTTTTCGGACATTTGGAAGCACACAGTCCGCAGAAAACACATGCATCGGTTGCGGCCGGGTATTTCTTTTTCTGAGGCGGTCGGGTATAAACTTCTTTGGTCTTTTTGACATCCGGGCTGGTATAGCCTTTTTCCATGTGCAGACACTTTTTTGGACATACATTGACACAGTTTCCACACTGAATGCAGTCGAACCGGTCAATGGTCCACGTTCCTTTGGTCCGGTCTACTTCCAAAGCTCTGGGCGGACAATTCTGAGCACAGAGGGTACAGGAGATACATTGATCGATGTCGATTACGATATGTCCCCGCATCCGGTCACTATAGGTTGCTTCTTGAAACGGATAAGCTTCCGTTACCGGCTTAGATACAAAATTTTTTAAGATCTGTTTTGTGAACACAAACAGTTTTGTCGATCGCATAGTCTCACCTCTCCGTACAGCTGATACATGGATCAATCGTCAGTATCAACAAAGGGACATCGCCTAACTGACAACCCTTCAAAAGATCCAACATCGGAGGAATGTTCGAAGTTGTCGGTGTCCTTAAACGGAAACGATCCAGATATTTGGTTCCATTTCCTTTGGTATAGTAAATGGCTTCGCCGCGAGGCTGTTCGATTCGCACAAAGCACTCGCCTTTCGGATTTCCCTTAACCGGAACCGCAATTTCCCCTTCCGGGATTTTTGAGATCAGCTCATGAAGAATCTCAAAGGACTGCAGGATCTCCGCCAGACGGACTTTCGTACGGGCGTAAGAATCACCTTCGATGGCGATGATCGGCCCAAAATTCAATTCATTATACGCGGCATAACCGGTTTCCCGGGAATCATAATCCACCCCGCTGGCCCTTAACATCGGGCCCACGGCTCCGGCAGTATAAGCCTGTTCTTTTGTGAGCACGCCCAGTCCGCGAAGACGGTTATTGACCAGGGCATCTTCTAAAAAGGTGTTGGTGATTGGTGTCAGTTCCTGTTCCAATTCCGTTATGGTTTTATCGATTTCCTGTAACATAGAACGGTCAACATCCTTTAAAACACCTCCGATTTGATTGACAGAGAATATGATCCGTCCTCCGGTGGTCGCATCAAAGATATCCAGGATCTTTTCCCGCAGGCGCCAGCTTTGCATGAACAAAGATTCAAAGCCCAGGGCATCGGCCAACAAGCCTAACCACAGTAAATGAGAATGGATACGGCTTAACTCCATCCACATCGTGCGAAGATATTTGGCCCGGCGGGGAATATCGATTCCCATGACACGTTCCACACTTTCGCAATACCCCATACCATGGCCAAAACTGCAGATGCCGCAGACTCTTTCGGCAACATATACATATTGTTTGTAACCTCTTGTCTTAACCAGTTTTTCAAGGCCTCTATGCACAAAACCAATGTTGGGAATGGCTTCTACGACCACTTCATCTTCCAGAACCAGATCCAGGTGGATCGGTTCGGGTAAAACGGGATGCTGAGGACCAAATGGAATGATACTTCGTTTTGCCATTATGCTTCCTCCTTATCCGGTCCAAAAGGGGCTTCCACATCGATTCGGTACAGCTTGTGTTTATAATCCATGGTAATGTTGTTGATGAGGACCCCGAACAGTTCAGCCGCTTCATTTTCCTGCAGAAAAGCGCAGGGGAAAATCTGCGTGATCGAAGAGATCGATTCATGATGATCCAGATGAACACGCAAGGTATCCATATTTTTATCTTTGACAAAGGTATAGCTCATTTCATATCCATCCTCTGTGGTGACCGCACAAATCTGGGCCAGCCGCCATCCGTTCATCTTTTTCTGCACCGCGGCTGCATACAGTTCGGCTTTTCCTAGAGTTATGATTCGATCACTCATGGGTTTGGGCCTCCTTTTTCTTTTCCAGTATATCCACCGCTTTTAGTACACCGTCAATGATCGACTGAGGTCTGGCGGCACATCCCGGCACATAAACATCGACAGGAATCACGGTATCGATCCCGCCTAAAATGTTATAACAGTCTTTAAAGACCCCGCCGGTACAGGCACAGATCCCTACAGCCACCACCACTTTTGGGTTGGGCATCTGGGAATAGATCTGTTTGACAACCTGAGCACTCTGGGCATTGACGCCGCCGGTGATCAGTAATATATCGGCGTGAAACGGATTGCCGGTATTGATGATCCCGAAGCGTTCGATATCAAAACGAGGCATGGTACAAGCCAAGACTTCGATATCACAGCCGTTGCAGCTGCTGGCATCATAATGAAGCATCCAAGGTGATTTTTTTAAACGATCCATATCTTTATCACCCTCCTATATCAACATCAGAATCAAAATATTGATTCCCCCGCACAACAGCGTGATCAACCAGCAGATATCTAAAAGTTTATGCCAGTTGACACGGGCACAGACATTATCGATCAATATTTCAAGAAAATATACGCCTAAACATAAAACGATGCCAAGGATCCAGCTGATGATCGAAGAATCAATAAAGAACAGGGCAACGACCGCCAACAAGAGCATCTTTTCGTAATATTCACCAATCTCCATGATCGCCAAAGTAGGCCCGGACATTTCCGTTGTGATCCCTTTGACCACTTCCTGATGGGCATGATGGGACGTAGAAAGATCAAACGGTGATTTTCTCAGTTTAATGGCCATAATCAGTATGAATCCGACAAAAAGACCCGGCATCATCCAGAAGGCACAAGTCTCCTGGGCGATGATCTCATCCACTCTAAAAGAGCCCGTCGCAAGATAAAATCCAACGGCGATCAATAACGTCATCGGTTCGTAAGACATCATCTGCATCATTTCCCGGCTGGCGCCGATATTGGAATAAGGCGACGAATCGCTGCTGGCCGCTAGGATCAAAAACATATCGGCCGTTGAAAGAATAAACAGCGACATCAAAATATCCGTACCAAAAAACACCATGCCGCCGGCAACCGCAAGAAAAATCAAATAGCTGCAGTTCAACAACAGCTGTACGCTGTTGACCGCGATCATCTGCTTTGAAAACAGTTTGAACAAATCGTAGAACGGCTGCCAGATCGGCGGACCTTTTCTTCCCTGCATGCGGGCCGTAATCTTACGGTCGATACCGTCCAGAAAAGCACCGACAAACGGGGCCAGAATCAAATACAGAATTAAAGAGAGGACCCTGGTCATGAAAGAACACCTCCCAACAAGACGGCAAAGGTTACGATCAATACGCTGGCTGCCAAAATCTGTGAAGGTTTCAGTAAACGCCGCCGTCCGAATTCAAACCGCAAATACCAGTTGGAAAGATGCAGTTTTTTGGATTGGCCAAAACTATCGGTAAAATGAGAGTTGTCTCCCACATTGATTCCATTCATATACGTTGGAACGATATCCCGCGGTGCCATTCTTGTGACCAGAAACATCATTGCCGGCACGATCAGTACGCTGCAGACCATGATCACCATTGTCGTCAGCTCACTCATCGACAAGACATCGGTGGTTGCCCCAAATAAGGAAAGAACGATAGGATTGACCACGTATCCTGCCAAAAGCGGGAACAACAAACACAACGAAATCGTAATGGCACATAAGACGGCCATCGAAAAATACTCATCTTTTCGCGTCACATCCCGATCGGGAACGCGCGGTTTATGCATCGCAATCAATTTACCCAGCCATTTGGTCCAGTAAAACATCGTCGAAGCACTTCCAAAGGCAATACAGATCACCAGCAAGACGTTGCCGGAATCGACAAAAGCTTTCAAAGCGACCCATTTACTGATCAACATGCCAAAAGGAGCCAGATACATCCCGGCAATTCCAATACCCATGACATAAGCCAGTTTGGGAAGACGTAAAATCAGGCCATGCATATTTTCAATATCCCGGGATCCAATACTGTTTTCGGTGGCCCCCACCGCTTCAAACAACATGGACTTGCTTGAAGAATGAAAGATCATCAAAAAGATGGCCGCCCAGACCGTCTGTTCCACACCGATGCCCGCACAGGCCACGATCAATCCTAGATTGGAGATCGTTGAAAAGGCCAGGACCTTTTTGGCATCGTTTTGCGCGATGGCCATCAAACTGGTCATGATAAACGTAAATCCACCGATAAAACTGACGATCGTTCCGCACAGGCTGCCATTTAAGGCCGGTGCCAGACGGATCAAAAGATAAACGCCCGCCTTGACCATTGTGGCACTGTGCAACAAGGCACTGGATGGTGTTGGGGCCACCATGGCGCCAAAAAGCCACGTTGAAAACGGCAGCTGGGCGCTTTTGGTCAATCCGGCCAACGCCAGCATGCCGATGATCATCGGATTGGCACTGGCAACGATCTCATTGAGCTGTACGCTGTGATTCCACATCGCACAAAGCCAGATCGCTACGGCAAACCCGAACCCGCCAAACAAGTTCATCCATAGCGCACGGAAACTGTTGGTAATGGCTTCCTCGGTCTTCGTGTATCCAATCAACAAAAAGGAGATCACACTGGTGATTTCCCAGAAAAAATACATCCAAATCAAATTGGACGATAATACCAGGCCAAACATAGCGGACATAAACACAAAGATCAATGCCAGAAAAGTCGAACTTCGGTCAAGCACTCCTTTGTGATTTTCGTGGTAGCTTTTCATATAGCCCACCGAATAAATGCCGATCAATCCACCGATAAAGGCACAGATAATGCACATCAAAAGGGCAAGAGAATCCACCTGTGTATGCGTAGACTCCACTAAAGGGATCGTATATTCCACCCATAAAGTCAATCCCGTCTGCAAGATGGCCAAAAGCGAGATCCATCGTCTTTTATATTTAAAGCACATATAGACGATAAACACCATCAACAAGATCTCAAAGGCCTGCATCGCCTTATCCATCCATTCGGTCTGGGTATATAAATACCATGTATTAGACCCATCCTGGATCCATGTGATCATCAGTGCCAGAGCAGAAATCATCATGGCCACCACGGTCGCATAGATCGTATACCCTCGTGTTTTCGCATTATGATTCAAGAAAATCAGGATGGCTCCGATCAAAGGAATGCCAGCCATGATTGGTATCAAGTACAAGAGGATCACTCCCATTCTTTCTTAAGTTTCATTATATGCCTAATTGAAAGGGGTTTCCATTCATTTTTTGTTTTTTCAGGGGTATAATACAGATATGCACGAAATGGAAATTACTTCCCATATTCTCAAAGACGTTCTTAAAATTGCCAAAGAACACCAGGCCTGTAAAGTGACCGAAATCACTTTGGCCCTGGGACCTTTCAGCGGATTTGTCCCGGAATGCATTCAGATGTATATGGATGTTATCGCGCAAGATACGATTGCGAAAAATGTGAAGATCCAAATCAGGGAGATCCCTTTGAAAGTGCACTGTAACCAGTGCCATAAAGAATCTCTGATCGACCGGACCCATATTGAATGTCCCTATTGCCACAGTATCGATTTAAAACGTTTATCCGGAAAGGAATGTCTTATAGAAAGTATCAAGGTGGAAACAAATGGAAATCAAAGTATATCATCAGATCATGGACTGGAATGAAGATGTTTCCAGTCAGGTTCGTCAAACATTAAAAGAACATCAAACGTTATTGGTCAATATCATGGGTTCTCCAGGAACCGGAAAGACCAGCCTTTTAAAAGCACTGATCCATTCTCTAAAAGATCAGTATTCGATAGGGATCATCGAGGGCGATATCACCACCGCAATCGATGCCAGGGCCATGGCGGCGCTGGATATTCCCAGTGTTGAGCTCAACACCGATGGAGCCTGCCATATCGAAGCGATGAGCATCCAGAAGATCTTGACGGATTTTGATCTGGATTCTCTTGATATTCTCTTTGTCGAAAACATTGGAAACCTGGTTTGCCCCGCCGAATTTGATATCGGGGAATCGCTTCGCATCACGATCCTCAGCGTTCCCGAAGGCGATGACAAGGTCGTAAAATATCCGTTGATGTTTACCGACACCGATTGTCTTGTCGTCAATAAGATCGATGTGCTTCCTTATTTTGACTTTGATATCGATCGCATAAAAAAAGATTACCAGGGCGTAAATCCAAAAGCCCCGATGTTTTCTGTCAGCGCAAAGACAAACGAAGGCATTGATTCTTTGGTCGCTCATCTAAAAGAGAAGTTTGAAACACTGCTCCATGATCCATCTTAAGCTGAATATCAACGGGATCGTACAAGGTGTAGGCTTTCGCCCCTTTGTACACCGTCTTGCCAAAGAACACGGCCTGCAGGGATGTGCCTTCAATAACGCCTCCGGCATCGTGATCCATATTCAGGGGACCTGGGAAAATGTAACTGTCTTTTGCGAAGAACTTTCGACCAAAGCTCCGCATCTGGCCCGCATCGAATCCATTTCCAAAGAAGAAAAGCCCCTCCAGAAATGGAGCGGTTTTACCATTTTGGACAGTAAGAACGGGCTGCATCAGACTTTGATCTCTCCAGACATTGCCCCATGTCCCGAATGCATCAAAGAACTTATGGACCCCGACAACCGAAGATATCATTATCCCTTTATCAACTGTACAAATTGCGGTCCCCGTTACACGATCATAAAAGATATTCCCTATGACCGCCAAAACACGACCATGGCTCCCTTTAAGCTGTGTTATGAATGTGCCAAAGAATACCAGGATATTGAGGATCGGCGCTATCATGCCCAGCCTAACGCCTGCGAAAAATGCGGACCGCATCTGTCCTATATCGGAAACCAGAAAGAAAAGGATCCCCTCGACAATGCCATACAAGATCTTCAGTCTGGAATGATCGTAGCCATCAAAGGAATCGGCGGATTTCATCTGGCTTGTGATGCCAAAAACAAAGACGCCGTTCAAAGACTAAGAATGCGTAAACATCGAGAGGCAAAACCGCTGGCCATCATGGTCAGGGATATAGAATGCGCCTTGGAATTTGTTCAACTGTCCGCAAAGGAAAAAGAACTTTTAACTTCTTCGATACGCCCTATTGTCCTCTGTAAAAAAAAGGACCCGGCATCCTATAGAGAACTTTCCCATACCAAGGAGATCGGAATTCTTCTTCCTTACAGCCCTTTGCACATCCTGTTGATGGAAAAGTGTCCTTCTTTGGTCATGACCAGCGCCAACCTTGCGGATACACCTGTTATTATCCGCAACGACGAAGCTTTACATCAGCTCAAAGAGATCGCGGATTCCTTTTTGATCCATGACCGGGATATTGAAAACCGCCTGGATGATTCTCTGGTTCGCATCGTGCTGGATC
>NZ_CALVGO010000061.1 GCF_944327125.1 uncultured Faecalicoccus sp. | reverse complement strand
CCAATGGGATCTCGTGCGGCAATGACATGGTGCTCTTTGGTATCGACCAAAATACAGGCAAATTCGGCATCCAGTTCTTTAAACATGTCACAGCCTAATTCTTCATACAGCGGAAGCAAGATCTCACAATCGCTGTCGCTTTCAAAACGGACTCCATTTTCTTCCAAACGGCGTTTGATCGAACGAAACCCATAGATCTCGCCATTACATACGACCCAGTTTCCCTGATAAGAAAACGGCTGCATCCCGCTTTCTGTCAGTCCCATGATTGAAAGGCGCTGGAACCCTAAGATCCCGCCTTCGACCTTCTGGATCCGCATCGCATCAGGCCCTCTGGATATTGTCGGCATCAAAGATCGTTTTACCGTTTCCAAGTCAGCCCGAGAGCTGAAATAGCCGAAGATCGTACACATAACATCACCCTTCCTAAAAGTACGGAAATCCGGCAGTAAACTCTACTGCCGGGATTCTATAGAATGCCAAACAACAATTTTCCATAAGTTGGAAACGGCCATTGGGATTCATCCACCAGTGTTTCCAGTTCGTCGCATGGTTTTCGCAAAGCATCCATCGCAGATAAGATCTCGTCGCGAACAAAGAAAGCGGCTTGTTCAAAATCTTCGATCCGATGCAGACGATCTGTTTTTTCTTCTAATGCCTGGCAGGCTTGGTAGGCTGCCTGGATCTTTTTGGAGATCTTCTTTACCGTTTCTTTTTCATACGTTGATTCGATTTCTTCACAGACGGCTCGTTTAGAAAGGATCGCATCGGATAACTGTTTCGCATATTGTGCGGCTGCCGGCAAGATCTCTTTTTGGGCCATATTGATCATCGTCAAAGCTTCAATATTGATGATCTTTGTATATTCTTCCATGGTAATCTCGTAACGAGACATCATTTCTTCTCGATCTAAAACGTGCATTCTTTCAAAGAGTTCGATATTTTCTTCATGGATGAAATAAGGCAGAGCATCAGGGGTTGTATGAAGGTTTAAAAGCCCACGTTTCTCGGCTTCTTCGATCCATGAATCATCATATCCGTTCCCGTTAAAAATGATTCGTTTATGATGCTTCAGCGTGTTTTTGATCAGATCGTGCAGCGTCGCTTCAAAATCAACAGAACCTTCCAAGACATCCGCAAACTGACGAAGTTCATCGGCGACAACCGTATTGATCACAAAGTTGCATCCGGAGATGGAGGAGTTGGATCCCGGCATACGGAATTCAAATTTATTTCCGGTAAACGCAAACGGTGAAGTACGGTTGCGATCCGTTGTATCCAAAGGAAGCTTAGGAAGTACGCTGGCACCGATCTTCATCAGTTTATGTTCGGCTCCGTCATAAGGGGTCTCGTTGACGATTGCCTCTAACACATCGTTGAGTTCGTCCCCTAAAAATACAGAAATGATGGCCGGCGGAGCTTCATTGGCTCCTAAACGATGATCATTGCCGGCACTGGCTACGCTTAAGCGAAGCAGATCCTGGTGTTCATCGACCGCTTTGATGATGGCCGCCAGGAACAATAGGAACTGGGCATTTTCATAAGGTGTATCTCCAGGCTCTAAGAGATTCTTGCCCGTGTTGGTGGAAATCGACCAGTTATTATGTTTTCCAGACCCGTTGATGCCTTCAAACGGCTTTTCATGAAGCAGGGCGACCATGTCGTGTTTCTTTGCGATGCGCTGGATCAGCTCCATCGTCAGCTGGTTATGATCGGTTGCGATGTTGGTCGTCGAGAAGACAGGGGCCAATTCGTGCTGGGCCGGTGCCACTTCATTATGTTCAGTCTTGGCCGAGACCCCCAGTTCCCACAGTTGTTCATTCAAATCTTTCATGAAGGCCTGTACTCGAGATTTGATCGTTCCAAAATAGTGATCTTCCATCTCCTGTCCTTTCGGACACGGCGCCCCAAATAAAGTTCGTCCCGTATAGATCAAATCTTTTCGTTTTGCGTAATAGTCTTTATCAACCAAAAAATATTCTTGTTCCGGTCCCACGGTGGTCTTCACAGAGGTCACTTCTTCATTGCCAAAGAGCTTTAAGATGCGCAAAGCTTGAATATTGATGGCTTCCATGCTTCTCAGTAAAGGCGTCTTTTTATCTAAGGCATGTCCTGTATAAGAACAGAATGCCGTCGGAATACAGAGAACATTATCTTTGATGAAGGCATAGGAAGTCGGATCCCAGGCCGTATACCCGCGGGCTTCAAAGGTTGCCCGAAGCCCTCCATTGGGAAAGCTGGAAGCATCTGGTTCCCCTTTGATCAATTCTTTCCCAGAAAAGGTCAAACGAACTTTGCCGCCTTCGATAGGATTGATGAAGCCGTCGTGTTTTTCCGCCGTGACCCCGGTCATCGGCTGGAACCAGTGCGTATAATGGGTCGCCCCTTTTGATAAGGCCCATTCTTTCATCGCATGAGCGACGGCATTGGCAATTTTAGGGTTTAACGGTTTGCCTTCCTGGATGGTTTTCTGCAGCTCGCGATACGTATCGGAAGCCAATCCCTCCCGCATACAGTCTTCATTAAAAACTTTGGAACCAAAAATCTTTGTGATGTCTGTTGTCATATCGATTTCTCCTTTAAAAAATAAAAAAAAACGGCAAGAGCAGACAAGAACCCCGTAGGATTTCTTGATTCTGGCATCTTTGCCGTTTTCTATGGTCATTATTCTAATCAAAAAAAGGGGAAAGTCAACACAAAATGAAAATTTTTGAAAACATTTGAAACAAAATGTAGTTTATTGTATAACCTAATCATAAAAAAGGGAGAAAGCTTATGTACACAAAACAAGATATCCTCGATTATGTGGAAGAACAAAACGTAACCTTTATTCGCTTGGCCTATTTTGATGTCTTTGGAAAACAGAAGAACATTTCCATCTTGCCCAGAGAATTAAAACGCGCCTTTGAAGAAGGCATCAGTTTCGATGCCAGTGCCATCGATGGATTTGATCAAGATGTCCACAGCGATCTTTTCTTAGTTCCTAATCCGAACACTATGTCCATCTTGCCTTGGCGTTCTTTAGATGGATCGGTGCTTCGCATGTATTGTGATATTCAATATCCGGATGGAACTCCTTTTGAACTGGATACCCGATACTTACTGAAAAAAACGATGGAAAAAGCTGTTGGAAAAGGGTATCAAATCGAGATCGGTTCCGAGTTTGAATTCTATCTATTTTTAGCGGATGAATACGGAAACAATACCTATATCCCTTTGGACAAGGCCGGTTATATGGATATCGCACCAGAAGATAGCGGAGAAGATGTCCGCAAAAATATCTGTTTGACCCTGGAAGAAATGGGGCTTTATCCGGAAGCCAGCCATCATGAAGAGGGACCTGGTCAAAATGAGATTGATTTTCTTCATTCCCATCCATTACGCGCTGCCGATGATGCGGCGACCTTTAAATGGGTCGTAAAAACGACCGCTAAAGCCAATGGACTGGTGGCAGATTTTAGTCCCAAACCGTTACAGGAAGAAAGCGGAAACGGCATGCATATCAATATGTCGATTTCTTCTCAAGACAGGGCCAAAGATCTGACAATGTCTTTTATGGCCGGGATCTTGCGTCGTTTAGCGGAAATCACCTTGTTCTTGAATCCTTCCGAAAAAAGCTATCAGCGCTTGGGCTCTTTTAAAGCGCCGGGCTATGTCAGCTGGTCGATCCAAAACCGCTCCCAGGCCATTCGCATCCCGGCAACCCGAAATCAAACCAAACGAATCGAGCTTCGCTCTCCAGACTGTTTGGCCAATCCTTATCTTGCCTACAAGCTCCTGATCGAAGCCGGCTTAGAGGGAATTCAGGAAAACTTAGAACCGCAGCCCAGTGTCGATCTAAACTTATTCGAAGCGGATGAAACGATCCTCTCGCAATTACAGCCATTGCCTCGCAATCTTCAAGAGGCTTCAGACCTCGCAAGATCCAGTGATTTTGTGAAGCAAAATCTTCCGGAAGCAATCTGGCAAGCCTATATCGTTTCTAAAGACTAATGCTTAAGATCTTAGTCGTCAGTCCATCGTCTAAGCTTTCTAAACTTGTGCATGAGCTTATGCCAGAGGCTCAACGAGTCGGTGTTTCTTCTGCGAAGGAAGCACAAACATACTTGCGGCAGCAAATCTTTGATCTATGCATCATCCAGCTGCCTCTTCCCGATGAGTTTGGAGTCCGCTTAGCCAGACAATGTGCCAGTCAATATCCGATCGGCATCTTGTTGTTGACGAAAAAAGAAACGTATGATCAAATCGTCTACCAAGTCAAAGAAGAAGGGATCTTCGTTCTAGGGATCCCTTGTCCCAAAGACATGATCGATCAGGCGTTACGCTGTCTGGAAGCCGGCCGTATTCAAATACAAAGAAGCATGATTCAAATAAAAAAGTTGAACAAAAAGCTCCGCGATGATCGTCTGATCTACCAGGCAAAACTGGTCCTGATCGAACAATATCACTGGAGCGAAGAAAAAGCGCACCATTACATTGAACAGATTGCCATGAACTCGGGTCAGAAAAAATCGGTTGTGGCCCAAATGATTTTGGACAAAAATGCAGGCAAGGCTTAAAAATAAAAGTCTCTGGAATTTCAGAGACTTAATTTTGTACTCCGTGATGAACCACATAAGAGTCCTTCGTTAAAGGGTGAAACTGATATCCTTTTTCTTTATAGTATTGAATGATCGTTTCCAAGGCTTCCACCGTTGTATCCTTTGGGCTGGAATCATGGAAAAGAAGATTGATATGATTCATAGAATCCGTACAGCTGGATTCTATGATAGCGTCTTTCGGTATATTATTGCCTTCGGCATCTCCCGAGCTGACATTCCAGTCAAAATACTGATATCCTTTGTCCGCAACCATCTTGACAAGCTGGCTCATGATTCCCTTGGAATAGTTTGCGCTGATCGTATTGGATGCGCCGCCCGGGAACCGAATGATATCGGATTTTTTCCCTGTGATTCCTTCCACCATATCGCTGACTGCCTGTAAATCGGCAAAGTAGGCCTCGGTCGAAGAATAGATGTTGGCATAATCGTGTGTATAGGAATGGAGCCCAATCGAATGCCCTTCATCGTACGCTCTTTTAATAGAATCTCTATGATTTTGATCGTGCCCTGTCACAAAGAACGTTGCCTTGACATTGTACTTCTTTAAAATATCCAGGATTTCTTTGGTGTTGTCGCTTGGCCCGTCATCGAAAGTCAAATAGACGACTTTTTCAGCATATTCCGGATTAAAGAGCACTTCAATCTCAAAAGCCTTATCGATTGAATTGCCGGAACGATCATGAGCACTCGCCACGACTGTATAGGTGCCTGGTGTATAAATATCCAGCTTGCTGGTATCGAGTTCAAAAGACGGCTTTGGATCAAAATCATCTTCAACGGTGATCTTAGAAGCGATGTCTTCTGCGACCCCCTGTGTGATCTTAAAATCCGATACGATATTTAAAATCGGCGGGTTTTCATCCTTGACCCGATTGACCGTAACTTTTTTAGTTGTGCTGTTGCCATAAATATCTTTGGCGACCACCTTCAGTTTTTGTTTCCCGACGGTATCCGGATCGGGCTTTTTTTCAAAAGAAAGTTCATATTCAGAAGCATCCTTTGCTTCACTCACAAACAGTTCCGGAACAATTTCTTCATGTAAATCGACTGTCTTGTTTTGAACTTTTAAAACCGGTCCTTGCGTATCCCGCACATTTACATTTGCTGTTTTGGACTTATCTCTTAAAACATAAGTGATGGTATAATCTCCCGGTTTATCTACATCCACTTCCCCTTTGACTTTCACATCCTCATTGTTTCCTAATACAACAAACCGAATGTTTTCATAGGGATCAAACGTACTGTTTACTTCCACTTCCACGGTATTTTCTTTTAACAGAACCGGATTGTTCCAAAAGTAAAAACCTCCTAATAAAATGACCCCTATCACGATAATAAAAAATATCTTAATTTTCATATTCTTACCCCTTGTGTAATTTATTATATACAAAAAAATTGCAGGCACCATCATATTTTGTGAAATCATTTGTATTCCCTCTCATTTCTTGAGAAAATAAGGCTATGTTCCAATAGAAAGAAATTTGAGGGATCGTATATGAATCTATCTTTGATCTTAGGGCTTCTGGGAGGACTTGCCCTGTTTTTATATGGTATGCAGATGATGTCCGACGGTTTGGAAACAGCCGCTGGAGATCGGTTAAAATCCATTCTTGAGAAGCTGACTTCCAACCGCTTTTTAGGTGTTCTTGTCGGTGCCGTGATCACGGCCATCATTCAGTCCAGCAGCGCCACCACCGTCATGGTCATCGGTTTTGTCAACGCCCGGCTGATGACTTTACGGCAAGCGGTCTGGATCATTATGGGCGCCAATATCGGAACCACGATCACCGGCCAGCTGGTGGCGTTAAATATCAGTGAGATCGCTCCGTTGTTTGCGTTTGCGGGTGTCGCGATGATCGTCTTTTTAAAAAATCAAAAGCTGCACTCTCTTGGTTCGATCCTTGCGGGCCTTGGCATCTTATTTATCGGCATGGATATGATGTCTTCATCCATGGAACCTTTGCGGGAATCCGCTTTATTCATTTCCATGATCACCCGGTTTGCCAACCCGGCCATCGGTATTCTTGTCGGGGCTCTGTTCACGGCATTGATTCAAAGTTCTTCGGCTTCCTTAGGAATTCTGCAGGCACTGGCCAGAAGCGGTGTTATTGGTCTTCAAGGCTCTGTTTTTGTATTGTTTGGACAAAATATCGGTACCTGTATCACGGCCGTTCTGGCATCCATTGGAACTAGCCGGGAAGCCAAACAAACTACGATCATTCATCTCAGTTTCAATATCATCGGTACGATTCTTTTCACAACGGTATGCATGCTGACTCCTTTGACCGCTTTGGTGGAAAGCTGGACACCGGGCAATGCACCGCAGCAGATTGCCAATATGCACACATTGTTCAATGTCGTTACGACCCTTGTGTTGTTGCCATTTGGTACGTATCTGGCTGATTTTGCCCAACGCATTCTGCCTGGCGAAAAAATGGCCATGGATTCAGAAGGTTTGATGTATCTGCAGCCGCTTCCCAAAGCCAATAAGATCATAGGGTTGTCGGCCATCAATGTACAGCAGATCCATGATGAGGTCATGCGAATGATGGAGCTTGCCTACGCCAATGTCAGCGATGCCTTTGATCAGCTGATCCATTATCAGGAAGATCGTTCTAAATCGATCCAAAAAAGAGAAACAACAGTCAACTTTTTAAATAATGCGATCTCCAATTATATTTCAGAAGTCTTTGGAAACGGAAATCTCAATCAGGAAGTCTCTCAAAATTTAACAGCCTATTATATGATGCTGGTCGATATCGAACGAATCTCGGACTATGCCATCAACATGGATCGGCAAGCCATCGTGATCTCTAAAGAAAAAAGTTCCGATGAAGAAAGAAAGATTCTAAAAAAGATGAAAAGCCGAACTTTCAAAATGCATGATCTGATCTTTGATCTCAAACAAGCCGGTGAATATAACGATCACATCGATGAAAACACCCAGGAATGGAGAAATATGCAGATCCAGGGATTAAAAAACAAAACAATATCCAGCGAATTAGGAATCTCCTTCTCCCGCATCTTGACCGATTATGCCCGTATCAACGACCACGCTCTTAACCTTGCCGAAGAAATCGATAAAATCGATAACGAACTTTTTCAGCCCATGATATCGGATTAAAAAACTGCAATACAGCTTACCGTTAAATCTTT
>NZ_CALVGO010000060.1 GCF_944327125.1 uncultured Faecalicoccus sp. | reverse complement strand
ACATCTGGAAGTCTCGCAAAACCAAACGACTTGACATACAGAGCTGTAGGTTCTCAGACAGCGGTTGGATCAAGCCGAAATACAATTCAAGTAACTTTCGCTAATGAAACAATGGAAGGCAACTACATTGTGACATTGGAAGAAGGTATGCTGGTTGTAAACGCATTGCCTGTAGTTGATCCAGATCAGCCAGGTGGAGGAGAAGACAATCCAACACCGGGAACTGGTGGTGACGAAGGTACAGGCACTGACGAAGAAACTGATGCAGACGATGCGGATGAAGATGAAGAAGATACAGAGGATGTCGAAGATGACGATACACCTCTAAGCGATGGTGAAGAAGATGTTGATGATGGCAAGACACCGTTGTCAAAGAACGATGCCTGGGCATTGATCAACCTGATCGCCGCAATCATCACCGTATTGTTTGGATTGATCCTGTTATTATCGAAACGTCATAGAAACGATGACGAAGAAGATGAAGAAGAAAGACAGGCAAGAATGGAAAACGATGAAGAAAAAGAACCAGAACAGAAACGCGGATGGATCTGTAAAGTTCTCGGTGTCATCGTGGCCATTGCCTCGGTAGTATTGTTCATCTTGACAGAAGACATGAGCTTGCCAATGGTATTGATCGATAACTGGACAATTTGGATGGTTGTTATAGCCGTTGTAGAATTAGTACTGTTATTGGTGGGAAGACATTGGAAAGATGTCGAAGAAGACGACGAAGAACAGGAAGCTTAATGACATGAACAAGGAGAGCTAAGGCTCTCCTTTTCATATTTAGGATGAAATCGCTGATTTTTTATTTTATAGTATAGTTTGAAGGATAGTGATAGAAATGAAGAATATAGTGATTATCGCAACCGGCGGAACGATTGCGGGAAGTGGAGACATTGGAAAATCGGCGGATTATGCAGCCGGTCATTTTAAAGTTTCCGATATTCTGGAAAGTGTTCCGGCCATCCGATCTCTGGCTTCGATTTCGACCATTCAGATGTGCAATGTCGATAGTAACGATATGAATAATGAAAGGTGGATCCAGCTTCGTGATTTGATCCATACATGCGCCAAGGATCCCAATGTTGACGGGATCGTTGTAACGCATGGAACGGATACGTTAGAAGAAACGGCGTTCTTTTTGAATCTGACCTTACATACGGAAATTCCAGTCGTTTTGACAGGATCTATGCGTCCGGCGACAGCCACCAGTGCCGATGGACCGATGAATCTATACCAGGCCGTTGCCCTGGCGTGCAGTGACCAGGCTAAAGGAGCGGGTGTATTGGCGGTCTTTTCGGATACGATCTATTCAGGACGAGATATTCGAAAAAGTAACAGTTATAAAACCGATGCCTTTGAGATTGGGCACTTTGGTTCCCTGGGCTATATGCGGGATGATCAGGTCTACTTTTTGAGCCGCAGCCAGCGTCCGCATACGATCACATCGCCTTTTTCCGACATGGAGATCCAAACACTGCCTAATGTCGATATTGCCTACTGGCATTGTGGAGCCGATCTGGGACTTCTGGATTATCTATGCCAGAACAATGAAGGAATCGTCATTGCGGGAAGCGGAAGCGGTAATTATGGAACCTCGTGGCGTGACCACTTTCACCAGCTGGCCAAAGATCATGTGATCGTGCGTTCCAGCCGAGTCGTACAGGGCATTGTTTTTGATTCGAGTTATTTTGATCCGGATCAGGATACGATTCCATCGTTTACTTTCTCACCGCATAAGGCTAAGATCTTACTGATGCTGGCGCTGATGAAGACAAAAGATAAAAGTCAGATCCGTGAATGGTTTGAAACGCTATAGTCGATTCACTTGAAGCGATAGTTTGAATGAAATATAATCTTAGTATGGAAAAATTTGAACTTGTATCGGATTATAAGCCCAGCGGAGATCAGCCTAAGGCCATCGAAGCGCTGGTCAAAGGCTTAAATGAACATAAAAAATATCAGGTTCTTTTAGGGGCGACCGGAACCGGAAAGACGTTTACGGTATCGAATGTGATCGCAAGAGTCAATCGTCCGACTTTGGTTTTTGCGCATAATAAAACACTGGCAGGACAGCTGTATTCGGAATTCAAAGAGTTTTTTCCTCACAACCGGGTGGAATACTTTGTATCGAATTTTGATTACTATCAGCCGGAAGCCTATCTTCCAAAAACGGATACGTATATAGATAAAAACACAAAGACCAATGAAGAACTGGACATGCTTCGAATGGCAGCGGTCAATTCGGTTTTAGAAAGACGAGATACGATCATTGTCTGCTCGGTGGCTTCCATCTATGGGGCCAGCAACCCGGAACAATACCGGCATATGATCTTTACGCTTCGTACCGGGCAGATCATCTCCCGCAAGGAACTGATGGCTTCTCTGGTAAGCCAACAATACAAACGAAATGACACGGACCCTGTACGAGGGACTTTTCGTGTGCGCGGGGATGTCTTGGAAATCACACCGGGACATACCGATGCCTACTTGATCCGGGTAGAAATGTTTGACGATGAGATTGAACGGATCTGTGAAGTGGACCCTTTGACGGGAAAGGTCAAACAGGCGTATTCGGTTTATATCATCTATCCGGCCAATGGGTATGCCACCAGTATGGATATAATGGAGAAAGCGGCCAAATCGATCGAAGCCGAACTGGAAGATCGTCTGGCGTATTTTGATAAGATGGGAAAGCCCTTGGAGAAAGAGCGTCTTGAACAGCGCTGCCGCTATGATATTGAAGCTTTGCGGGAATTTGGCGTATGCCCCGGCATCGAGAATTATTCCCGCCATATCGATGGACGAAAAGAAGGGGAAAGACCGTATACATTATTTGATTATTTCCCGAAAGATTTTTTATTGATCGTGGATGAAAGCCATGTTTCTTTACCGCAGATCCGCGGTATGTACAATGGCGACCGGGCTCGTAAAGAAGTTTTGGTGGAATATGGATTCCGCCTTCCCAGCGCTTTGGACAACCGTCCGCTTCGGTTCAATGAATTTGAATCTTTGATCGATCAGGCCATCTTTGTTTCGGCGACACCGGGAGACTGGGAGCTGGAAAAGACACACAATGAGGTCATTGAACAGATCATTCGTCCAACCGGATTGTTGGATCCGGAAGTGGAAGTGCGTCCTATTGAAGGACAGATCGACGATCTTGTCGATGAGATCAAGGAAAGAGTGGCCCGTAAGGAAAGAACGCTGGTCACGACGCTGACGGTGCGCATGGCCGAAGATCTGACGGCGTATTTAAAAGAGATGGATCTGAAGGTTGCCTGGCTGCATCATGAGGTGACCACGATCGAAAGAACAGAGATCATTCATGATCTTCGCCAGGGAAAATACGATGTCCTGGTGGGCATCAACCTGCTTCGTGAAGGTCTGGATATCCCGGAGGTTTCTTTGATTGCGATCTTAGATGCCGACAAGGAGGGCTTCCTTCGCAGCAAGCGCTCTTTGATCCAGATCATTGGACGGGCGGCGCGTAATGCCCAGGGAAAAGTCATCATGTATGCGGATACGATCACGGAAAGTATGAACTATGCTATTGAAGAAACCAAACGGCGCCGATCGATCCAGATGGCCTACAACGAAGAACATGGCATCGTTCCTAAAACAATCATCAAACCGATCCATGATGTCGTCCGCTCCAAGGAAACCAAGGAAATGGCGGCTCGCTATCTTAAAAAGAAAAAGATGCCGGCCAAACAAAAGGAAGTCATGTTGGAGAACATTGAAAAAGAAATGCGGGAAGCGGCTCGTACTCTGGATTTTGAAAGAGCGGCTCAGCTTCGTGATATATTGTTTGAATTAAAAGGGCAATAGCCCTTTAAACAGGAGAGAGATTATGTCAGAGTTTTCAGAAATGTTAGAGAGTTATGTAACGGCCAAGAAGGTCAACAAATATCAGATGGCAAAATATCTGTCGGTGGATCGCTCTTCCTTACATAAGATCATCCAGGGACAGCGAAATGCCCCTTCTAAGGATCTTGTTTTGCGCATAGGGAACTATCTGGAACTGACGCCTTATGAGATCAAAGAACTTTTGGAACTGTATTCGATCTCTTTGGTGAGTCCGGATATCTATTACCGAAGAAAAAACGTGGATACGTTTATCCGTTCTTTCCACACCGAACCGACTTTGATCGATATGCCTGGTTTTCAAAATGAAGAACTTTCTCTTTTTGAAGATCCGGTTCGTCCCTTTCATAAGATTGGTAAGAATTTGGAATATTTGATCTATCATTTAGTGGTTCAGGAAAACAAAGAGGAATGCGGAGAGATCAAATTTTTGGGAACCCCGGGTTTGCCAGGTTTTTCCAATATTTTTCCTATGGTCAAAGAACAGACTTCTTTAAAACACATTTTGCCTTTGTCGCAATACAGCGGCATTTTAGAAGTGCGTAAGGATCGTAACTTTCACTCTTTATGCCAGACGATCTCTTTGTATGCCCAGTTTGCGGACCACGGCGTTCGCTACAGAACGACGTATTATCATGGAAATGATTTTTCCCATTCAAAGTTTCCGCCTTTTCCTTATTTGATCGTGACCACCAGCTTTGCCCTGCAGATCTCCAGTGATTATCAGGAGGCCATCTTGTATTCGGATAAGGCTATGGTCCGCTATTTCCATCAGATCTTTGATGATTTGTATGAACTGACCAGCCCATTACTGCTTCCGGTGCAGGATCTTCATTCACAGTTGGCCCTTGCGGTAAAGATCATGCAGAACCGCAATACGGAGGAAATTCATTTCTCTTTATTGCCGTGTCTGGTTCCTTTTTTAGAAGAGCGTGAGATTCAGAAATACTTGTTTAGCGATCTTCCGGAGCGAAAACAGTTTATGGAACAGCTGAACAAATACATCAAGTCTTTGAATCTTCGGCATAAAAAGATCCATCCGGTCATGTTCATGAGCGAAAATGGGATACGCCGTTTTATGGAGACAGGACGATTTGATGAATTCTCCAACGATTTCTACCTTCCTTTACATGTAGAAGATCGTAAAGCGGTACTGCAATGTTTTATTAAACATAGTTCCAATTATGACATTCGTTTGTTGAAAGAAGATATCGGCAATGTGACCAGTGGGTTAAAAATCTATATTTCCGATTCGATTGGCTATCTTCAATTCATGACCAACTCTGGGAAAATCATGTTGTTGAGTATTGAAAATCCAAATTTCATCGCTTCGTTCAAGGATTATTTTGAATCGCTGGATTCAGATCAATACGATACAGGAAAAGAAGCTATGGATAAGATTTTGCGAATCATCGACTCATATTAAGAAAAATTTTAGAATTCTATCCGCAATTCATTTATGGATTCCCTTTATCCTAAGAATAGGAAGAGGGAAATCATGAACGCATTGCGAAAATGGATAATAGGACTGACGATATCGGGTACATTTTTTTGTGTCAGTCTAAACCAAGGATATTTATCAGATCCCGGCAAACTTCAGGAGCTGTTGATCGAAACGGGTCTGTGGGAACCTTTTCAGTTTATTGTTCTGCAGATCTTTCAAACAGTGATCCCTATTATTCCCCGTGCCATCGGGGTGGAAGTATGGCGGGATTTTTGTGTAACCCTATGGGATTTCGCAGGAGCTTTTTGATAAAGCCTTTACTTATTATTTAACTTCCTAAGAAAGAAAAGGAGGAAAAGATCATGGAACATACCATACTGGTTGTTGAAGATGAAACAGGAATTCGCAAGGCCATCTGCATCTATATGCAGAATCAGGGCTATCGGGTGCTCGATGCCCCTAACGGAAAAGAAGCCCTGGAGATCCTGGAAAAAGAACCGGTTCACCTGGCCATCGTAGATATTATGATGCCGGTGATGGATGGCATCACCATGGTGATGAAGGCACGGGAAAAATATGATTTTCCCATTTTGTTTCTCAGTGCCAAAAGCGAGGATATCGATAAGATCCACGGTCTCAACATCGGGGCCGATGATTATATCACCAAGCCTTTTACCTCGCTGGAACTGATTGCCCGGGTGCGGGCCCAGTTACGCCGCTATGAACAGATCCTGAATTTAAAAAAGGACAAAGAAGAAACCCAGGGGATTTATACGGTCGGGGATCTGGAACTGAATACGGTCACAAAAGAAGTGTATGTGGCTTCTCAGATCGTTCATCTGACCCCGAAGGAATTTGCGATTCTGGAACTGCTGATCAAAAATCCCGGCCGTGTTTATTCGGCCCAGCAGATCTATGAGATCATCTGGCAAGAAGAAGCCATCAATACAGAGACCATCATGGTGCATATCCGTAAACTAAGAGAAAAAATCGAAGCCAACCCCAAAAAGCCGGTCTATATCAAAGTCGTTTGGGGAATCGGTTATAAGATGGAAAGGATGGATCCGTGATGAAAAAAAGTCACCGGCTGCTGGCTATCTTCTTTCTGATATGTGCTTTGTGTTCAGGCATCGTGGTTTCGCTGATGCCGCAAATCAACCTTAAGGCCACTACCGATATCGAAGAAGTGGACCCCTATCTGATTGAAGACATTCAATGGCTGATCGTAGGAAAGATGAAACAGATGGATCCTTCTTATTCTTTGATTCAGTGCGAAGACAAAGACCTGGAAGCACAAATCAATGAACGAGTCGATACCGCAATTCGAAAAGCGGTTTATGAACTGGATAACGATCCGAATTTCTATTATCGTGTCCTTTCCGGACAGAAAACGGATGAACGACAGTTCAACGAAAAGGTAAACAAGGAGAATTCCTTGTTCTATGGCGTTCTTGATTATGATGAAAAAGGCAATCTCCATCAAGAAGGGACCATGAGTTTACCAGAATTCAGCTTTTTGTCTCTGGATTATTTCTATTCCCTGTACGATCTGGTTTACGGACAGGAAACCATAGGTACAGGAGATATCGAGATTGTGCCGCCTTCGGATCTCTATGTGGAAATATCGATCCCTAAGGAAATGAAAGAACGAAAAGGCGTGGTCTATCAATCGATTTACAATGAGTCTTTATGGGCGCCTTTTACCATTATGTCTTTTCTGGCCGGCGCTGTAGTGATGGGTTTATATATTCTGATTGCCCAGTATCAAAGTCTTGGCCAGGTGCAGCCGTTTAAAACGCTGTTAGGATGGAAAGCGGAATTCAATATTCTCTTTTTGGGGTTTGCCACCAGTTTGGTCCTTTTGTTTGGGACATACTGTATCGGATTGACGCTGGATGAAAGACTGGTTCCCGCCCTTGATCGATTTGGCTTGCCGATGCCGGAGATCTGGGTGGGTGCGCTTGATTTTACGGTTTACTTTTTGTTTATGGTTTTAACCGGCTTGTGCTTTTATTACGTGAAATACGCATTCTGTTCAGGCCCTGTGCGCTTTCTAAAGGAAGATGTCTGGCTTGGCCGTCAAATCGTACGTTTGGTACAGGATATCCAGGATATTAAGAATTATGATTTCAATGACAATCTCAAATCACTGATTTTTAAAGGGTGCCTGATCAATACCCTTATTGTCTTCTTGCTCAGTTTATTCTGGGGCTGGCTTCTGGCACTGGTCTATGGCATCTGTACGTATTTGTTCCTGGTGCATAAAGCGGTTTTGTTGACAAAAGAATATAAGAAACTGTTAGGCCGAATGGATCGGATGGGACAGGGAGATTTTTCCGTTACTCCTATGGATCATACCGACATTTTATTGTCTTTGCAGGAACGTCTGGATACCTTGCAGGATGATTTTGAACAAGCCATCAAGGAACGCGTTCGTTCCCAGAATCTAAAGACCGAACTGATCACCAATGTCTCTCACGATCTAAAGACGCCTTTGACAGGGATCAAGAATTATCTGGAACTGCTCAACGATTCCCATCTTTCGCAAGAAGAAAAACAAGAGTATCTGGAACGAATCAATCAGTATACAGACCGTTTAAGCAAGCTGATC
>NZ_CALVGO010000059.1 GCF_944327125.1 uncultured Faecalicoccus sp. | reverse complement strand
GAATCAAGCAAAAAATCATAGATGTTTATGGTCAGGATACCATATTCATCATATTGGCTTGGCACCATGTCCATGGTGATGATGATTTTCTTGAAAGAATCATCAATCTTTCTAAACGGTCTGACTTCCTGAGCTCGCTTTGTTTCATCAGGCAGTGCATAGGCCGATTGAATATAGTATCTGGAAGAACCTAGATTGCACACAAAATCCACTTCCAGCTGCTTACGAATTACTTTTCCGTTTTGATCTTTTTCCACAACAGGTACAACGCCTACATCCACACTGTAACCGCGCATACGCAGTTCGTTATAGATCACATTTTCCATGGAATGGGTCTGTTCAAACTGACGAAAGTTAATTCTTGCGTTGCGAAGCCCAAGGTCAGAGAAATAATATTTTTTTGGTGTTTCAATATATGCCTTGCCCTTAATGTCATATCGCTGGGCCGATTCGATCAGGAATGAATCTTCAAAAGAATTCAAATACTTTTTAATGGTATTGGCCGTTATTTTAGATTTCTTCACCGATCAATAACCCCCTTTGCGAAGGATTTTTGCAACCTTTTACATTTTTCTGTAATTATACTTCCAACATATCAGTCAATCCAAGTCAAAAAAACTGCCAAAATCATCTGGCAGTTTAATCTTTTAATTTTTCGTATTCCTTTTCTTTCTTACCGACTATGATTGTATCGCCCTGGATCACGATCGGACGTTTGACCAACATACCATTCTGAGAAAGAAGTTCAATCAACTCCTCCTCCGACAGCGTTAACCGCTTTTCTTTCATGTTCCATTCGCGATACAACATTCCGCTGGTATTAAAAAGCTGATTTAAAGAAATCCCTTTAGAGATCCAGTCTTTGATCTCTTCTTTGGTCGGATTGTCTTCTTTGATGTTTCGATATTCGGCATGGATCCCCAGTTGCTCCAGGTATTGATACGCCTTCTTACAAGTGGAGCACGGCGGATAACCGATAAATACCGTCTTCATTATTCAAACGCGTGCGCCAAGGCCGTGCTCAAGGAAGAATTGGATTCAACAGCCTGGATCAGCGCTGAGATCAAAGGTGCGATCGAAAGCACGACAAGATTTGGATAGTTCTTCTGGTTTTCTGTCTGATCGATCGTATCGGTGCAGACAAATTCCTTTAATCCGCTGTTTTTCAAGCGATCGATTGCCGGTCCGGATAATACACCGTGGCTGCAGGCAGCATATACTTCTTTAGCTCCCTGTTTCTTCAACATTTCCACCGCCGTGACCAGAGTTCCGGCCGTATCGACCATATCATCGATCAGAATCGCTGTTTTATCTTTGACATCTCCCAACAAGTTCATCGCAACCGCAACATTGGGTCTTGGGCGGCGTTTGTCAATGATCGCAACCGGTGCGCCTAAGATATCCGCTAAATTACGGGCACGCACGGTTCCTCCATGATCAGGACTGACCACAACCGGATCGGTCAGGCCTTCTTTATGATTGAAATAATCTCCAATCAAGCCCATGCTTGTGATATCGTCAGCGGGAATATCAAAGAATCCCTGGATCTGGTTGGCATGAAGATCCACCGTTACCACACGGCTGGCTCCCGCTCTCTCTAATAAACTGGCTACCAGTTTGGCTGAGATCGGCTGACGAGGTTTTGCCTTGCGGTCCTGACGGGCATATCCAAAATAAGGGATCACACAGTTGATACTGGCAGCACTGGCACGCTTGCAGGCATCGATACCGATCAAGATCTCCATTAAATTGTCATTGACCGGACAATTGGTACTCTGAATAAAATATACGTGTTTTCCACGAACACTTTCTCCTAACTCAACCAACACTTCTCCATCCGAAAAGTGATTGACTTTACTTTTTCCTAACGGTAAACCTAATTCTTTACAAATCTCTTCTGCTAAATGCTCACTGGATGATAATCCAAAAACAATAGTATTTTCCATGATTGTTCTTACCCTTTCCTTCTCTTGATTTTTTTCTGACTAAAAACTTTCGACAGTGGTTATCCTGAATGGATAAACGTCATTGGCCCTACTTTTTCCTGACTTTTGACGTTTGTACCAACCACCTTACTTGAATCAATCACGGCACCTTGACCGATGACTGCGTCTTCGATAAACGATCCGGGAAGGATCGTGACATGATCTTCAATAACCGTCTTTCCCAAGATTTCCACATTGGGATAAATCAAAACATCGTGTCCGATCTGAACATCTTTTCCAATCACTGTGCGGTTGGGATCAACAATTTGAACGCCTTGTTTCATCCATCCGGTGTTGATCTTATCCCGCATCCATGCATACGCATGATATAACTCAATACAATCATTGATTCCCATGACTTCATCACGGTCTTCAATGACCAGTCCGTTTACTTTCTTTCCCAGATTTGAAAGAATCTTGACCATATCGGTCAAATAATATTCATGCTGGGCATTTTCACATTGTAAAGAATCAATATGATCAAAAAGATCTTTATTATTAAAACAATACATTCCTGCATTGATTTCTTTGACTTCCAGCTGTTCCGGTGTACAGTCTTTGGCTTCAACGATGGAAACCACATTGCCTTGTTCATTTCGAATGATCCGGCCATAATGCGCTCCCTGGTCCAAGACCGAAGTCAGAAGGGTTAAAGAGGCATCCTTGTTGGCTTCAAAAAGTCTTTCCAAAGTTTCCGGCTGAATGCAGGGACCATCGCCATTGATGATCAAGGTATCTCCATCGGCATCGCTTAACGCTTTGCACTGCATGATCGCATGTCCGGTTCCCAGCTGTGGTTCCTGTAAGGCAAATTCACATTCCGGATACGCCTCCATGATCGTCTGGGCCTGATAACCGACCACGATCATGATCCTTTCCACATGGACAGCTTTTAAAGCGTCGATAATATATCCGATCATCGGCCGATCAATGATGGGATGCATCACCTTGCTCAAGGTTGATTTCATCCGGGTTCCTTTTCCTGCTGCCATAATAATCGCGTTGCGCATGCGACCACCATCCTTATTCACTATGTAACATCATAACAAAAATCAAGTGACAGTTAAAGAAAAAAAAGGGTTTTCACCCTTTTTAGTCCAAGGCTTCGATTTGATGTTCTACTTCACGAATGGAAGATGTCAGCTGATCCACCGTGCTCTGGGCATCATTGACAGCCGCCCGTGCATTCGTTACCGCCGCAGAAGCTGAATTGATCTGTGTTTGAAGCGTATTTAGATCTGGATAGTTGTTAGCTTTTTTCTGTGCCTGTTCCAGCTGGTCATTGAGTTCTGGCCATTCTGCATAAATGTTATTGAGTTCGATCAGCTCTTCCTGCGTGATCGTCTGTTCTGCCTGCTTGTTTAACAATTCCTGGCGTCTTGTCTCCATGGCGCTCATTTCATTTTGGATGTTGAGCACTTCATTATTGGCTTCGACCGCTTCCTGATAATGCGTATTGAGCTGATCATATTCATTCTGTCTTGCCGTCAGATCCTCGTTGGCACTGCGCAAAGTGGACTGAGCCTGGGTCAGCTGATCGTTCAAAGACGAAAGCTGCGCCTTTAATTCCGCAATCTTTGCGTTATTATTGGAAGAATCTTTTTTATCTCCCGATTTCTCCTTGGCAAGAAGTTCGTCAAAGGTAGATCCTGTAACATCTTCGAAATAACGGTTCAATTCCCGCTTCTGCTTCTTGGTCAAAGAATTGTAATCTTTTTCGTAATCCACGATATCGGAATAATCCTCATCAAAAACGCCGTCGATCCACTCAATGATCCGGTCATAGGCCCGTTCCTGGGCCTTTGTGGTTTCTTCGGTCTTTGGCTCTTGAGAAGAAGGATTCAAGAAAGAATACACGCCAAATCCTATCAATCCGAGTACGACAACAACCGCCACAACGATTCCTACAATGGCTCCCGGGCTTAACCCTTTTTTCTTTTTATGCCCTGCTTTTTTGGGCGGTCTTGATTTCGAGACCACTTCTCGTCTAAGTTTAGGCGCTCCTTCTTCCTCGAGTAAAGACTGGATCTCATTGTCATCGATCACAACGGTCTTATTGGAGCTGTCTTGTTCTTCTTCAATATAATCTGGATCAAACATCATTGTCTGATCTCGCTTTGTATCTTTTGCCGATATCACAACGGTATCATTCAATCGATCGGATTCCTTGATTTCCACCGGCTCCTGATATTTCTTTGCCTGTGTTCGTTTTCTGGCGGCAAACCCCTCCATTTTTACTTCCAGGGCATCGTCTTCCTGATAGGAATCCAACAATCTGGAAATCTCATCTTTTGCCTTTTTATCTGCCATAAATAACTCCCCTTTTGTTTCATTCTACCAAAACAGGCCCTTTTTTTCTACCACCATTTGCCGATGGTCCTCGATCCATAATGGATGGGCTGAAAGAACAAACACATATTGAGGCAAAACCAATGAAACGGCAGCCCGCAAAGTAGAACCTGTCGTGCATACATCGTCCGCCAACAAAATATTTTTCGAGTTCAGAAAGTAATGCTCCTTTTTTCGAAGAACCTTGAATACCTGTTGACGCTGATCTTTAGACAGCTGACTTTGTTTATGATCTTTTCGTTTATAGAAAGGGCTCTGGGTTGGGATGTTCCAGGATAAAAAGATTTCCTTTAAAGGATCAAAGGCTCTATGCATATATTTTTCATTGGATGAACATAAAGTACAGACCGTAAACTTTTGAAAACGATCGATCGAATCCTGGATCGCTTCCAAAAACACCGGAGCCAATAGAATATCGCATTGTTCCTTATAGCGAAAAAACAAACGTTCTAAGAATTCATCATATTCATAAAGGACATGCCACTGTAATCCATCGATTGTATAGATCTTTTGATGAAGCTTCAATTTTGATCGGCACGAGGCACAAAGAAAAGAGGGAAAAACCGACAGGTCCATCAAACTGTGGATCGTATCCAGGGATTCATTACAGATCAGACAGAGTCGTTCATTTGCCTTAATATACGAACGCACTGACGAACCGATGGACTGGCATAACGGCATAGGCACACTCCTTTCCCATACGGATCTTTGAAGGTTCGGCCCACTCGGCCAAAGATCTGGATCAGACTGGCGGTGGTAAAGACGGCATGCTGAGCTTCCAATACGGCCACCTGGACGCTTCCAATCGTGATCCCTCGTTCTAAAAGCGTCGTACATACCAGAATATCAAGCTCCCTGTTTCGAAACCGATCGAGAAGTTCGTCTTTTTCTTTTGTCTGAGAATGGATCCCTCTAGCCTTAAAAAAACGGTTCAACAGAAAAGAAAGCCAGGCACAGTCTTCTTTTCTCGGCACAAAGACCAGAACTTGTTTATGGGCACGGATGCACTTTACGCAGAACCAGAACAAAAGGATCAGCTGTCTAAAAAGAGAGCCTTCTTTGACTTGGGGTACGATCAACGGTTTTCCATGCGGTCTCTGAAACAGCTGAACCACTTCCATCGTCTTCTTTTCCATCTGTTCCAACATGGACAAAGAAGGCGTGGCGCTCAAATACATCTTCTGCCCCTTGCAGCTGAGCTCCACAAGCTTCTCCAACAGATCGTTGCCCGCATAGGGAAAGGCATCCACTTCATCGAGGATCAACAGATCGAATCCATAAGGATATCGGTAAAGCTGATGCATCGTACAAACGATCAGATCGGCATCGGTGATGGAAGTATAATCCTGGGCCACTTCCACCACGCTCAGCTCAGGAAAAGCTTTGCGAAGACGTGCGGCAATCTCCAGCACGACCTGACGGCGGCTGATCGCAAAACAGACTTTCTTTCCCTGACTTAAATACGCACAGATACTCTCAAACGTGATTTCTGTCTTTCCTGCTCCGGCAGCGGCATACACAAAGACATCTTTGCCGCTTTGAAGAATCTTCAGCGCCTGTAAAGAACAGGCTTTCTGATATTTTGTCAGTTCATACTCCAAAGAAGGATGTCCTTTCCAAACGCGATGCGACAATACACAGGGCGCAATCGTATCTCCGATGTTGACACGGGAAAAGGCGATGCATTTGCGGCAATAATACGTTCCTTTGTCGTATCCAAACAAACGTGGATCTTCATTCTGGCATCTTGGACATTTCATATTGATATATACGTACAATTTTCAAAGATTTATGAAAAAATGTGTATAAAAAAACCAGGTTGTCCTGGTTTTCTGATTATTTATTTTTGAAAATATCCGCTTGTTGAAGTCGAAGACCGGCTTCAATGATGGCTTCCTTATCCTGGACCAGAGCCAGACGAACATAGCGTTTTCCCTGCTGGCCAAAAGCCTGTCCCGGGGTAACGACGATTCCAGTCTTCTCCAAGAGATCCACTGTAAAATCCAGAGAGTCTTTATAAGATTCCGGGATCCTGGCCCAGGCAAACATCGTGGCCGGGCTTTTCGGGATCATCCATCCCGCCTTTTTAAATTCTTCCATCAAAAGATCGCGCCGATCCTGATAAGCCTGACACGTGCTCTTGATTCCTTTTCCGCCATGACGCAGGGCTTCGATACCGGCATACTGCACCGGCAAAAAGATGCCGTAATCCATATTGGACTTTAACGTATTGTATACACGGATGATCTCTTTGTTTCCGACCATGACCCCTAAACGGGCCCCGGCCATACCGAAAGTCTTGGAAAAAGAATTCAGCTCGATCCCAATATCCTTGGCGCCATCAAAAGATAAAAAGCTCTTTCCGATCTTGCCGTCAAAGACCAGTTCACTATAGGCATTGTCGTGCAAAACGATGATCTCGTATTTCTTCGCAAAGGCAATCAGCTTTTCATAGAAAGAATCCGGGGCAATCGCACAAGTGGGATTGTTTGGATACGATACGATCATCATCTTCGCTTTTCGGGCGATTTCCGGATCGATTGAATCAAAATCGATCAAATAGTCGTTTTCCTCCAGGAGCGGCATATATTCCACTGTGGCGTTGGCGATCTTAGGTCCGTCACTGAAGATCGGATAGTACGGATCGGGTACAAGAACGATATCCCCCTGATCACACAAGGCCAGAAACAAAGTGCTTAGGGCTTCCTGCGATCCCTGAAGACAAATCATTTCATCTTCTTCCAGCTGGACACCATAGCGATTTTGATACCAGTCATGGATCGCGCTTTTCATTTCCGGCAGTTCGTTGATGGCATACTTATAGTTTTCCGGTACCAGCACCGCCTCCTGCATCACTTTCATGATCGAAGGTTCTGGTGCGATATTGGGTGAACCCACCGAAAAATCGATGGTCTTCTTATTCGTTCTTTTGGTATAGTCCAATTTCATCAATTTCAGCTTTGTGAAGATCGAAGGCTGAAAGACATCCATTCGTTTTGACTGAATCTTCATTATTCTTTTCTCCTTTAAAAAAAACAGCGTTTCCGCTGTTTTATTGTATCACTTATTGTCCGTTTTTCAGACCATATTTCTTGTTAAACTTCTCAATACGTCCCTGAGCAGCCGCAAAACGCTGACGACCTGTGAAGAATGGGTGACAGTTACTGCAAGTATCTACACGCATTTCATCTTTCTTGATCGTACTTCCTGTTTCGAATTCAGCTCCGCAAGATGTACAGATACATTTAACACGATGGTATTCTGGATGAATTCCCTGTTTCATGTCGTATCCTCCTTCCGCCTTAAACTACTGTTGAGTTTAAAGTAAGTGCGCAAGAATAATATCATGAACCTTAACGAAATTCAAGGCGTTTTCTAATATTTCCTGACCTGAAATCTGAATCGAAAATGATAATGTCCTAATGTAAAGAAAATGATTATGTCCCAAGTGGTATAATACTTCCTTATCCAAGGAGGTAGCGTTTTGAGAAAGGTAACTTTAAGAATGAACGAACAATTCAAATATGACATTATCAAGAATCTGGTCGATAAAAACGGAAACAAAAAAGCGGCAGCCGTAAAACTGAACTGTTCTGTCCGTCACGTCAACCGCATGATCAACTCTTATAAGACCCGGGGCAAAGCCGCTTTTGTCCATGAAAACCGCAACAT
>NZ_CALVGO010000058.1 GCF_944327125.1 uncultured Faecalicoccus sp. | reverse complement strand
ACGCAAAGTCTATATCAACTCGCATCGTATCTGGTCTTGAACAATACCGATAAAGAAGTGCTTCAAGAACTGAAAGACTTGATCACAAAAAGACAGAAAGAATTAGGAAACTGATTATGCGTTTGTCCATGTCATCCATCTTCATCACGTTGATCATGGTTACTTTAATGGGATTGTTGTTAAGCGCGATACTTCATCAAAAGAAACGGTTCATTTTCTTTCGAGCTGACTTATTGATCGTATTGGGATTGATTATTTTAATAAGGCTTTTATTTCCTTTAGAATTTCCTTTTACCTTCAGTATTTATATCCGTGAACTGATGAATCCGATCCAGGCCTTGTTTAACTTTGAAATTATAAACGGCCTATCCGTTTTTACGCTTTTCTGCGGTATATGGGGGATGGGATCCTTGATAAGTTTGTTTATTTACTTACAGAAAATACGAACTTCTAAGAAAATATTGGAGAATATCATTCCCATCGCAAAGAAATCCACTGTATCTGCGTTAGTTTCAAAGAAATCCCTGCCGGATCATCCGGTTTGGATCACCAGTCAGATTTCAACGCCCATGGTTTTTGGATATAAAGAAGTTATCTTATTGCCGGATAGTGAATTTAATGAGGATGAACTTGAGGTGATATTAAGCCATGAACTTCAACATGTAAAAACGCATGATATCTATATCAAACAATTCATGAATATCTTAATGATTCTTTACTGGTGGTTTTTACCGATATATTGGCTTAACCGCAACATAAATCTGGCATTGGAAATTCGTGCGGATACAAAGGCCACAAAAGGAATGTCAGAAGAAGATATATTGAATTATGCGTATACTTTAGTATCCATTGAAGATAGGATCCATTTTTCCAAAACCGATCGCTCGCTCGCGGTGAGTTCTCATTTTTTGATTCGGGAAAACGCAAGTGTTCTTTCTTATCGGATCAATTACCTGCTGCATTCCAGTTTCAAAAAGAAAACCAATGTGATTTTTCTGGTTTTGATTATTTTATTGCCGTTTTTATCGAATTCAATTATTTTTGAAGCGGATTTTGGGTTGCCGGATGCACAATTTGATTATGTTACGGTTGAGGATCTACAGAATGGGTATATCCTTCATCAAAAAGACGGCACGTATACTTTGGTCATGGGAGAGACCCGGGCTGAGATAGAAAATCCGTTCACTCTTGATTTTCAACATTTACCTATAGTGGAGGAGTAAGTTATGAAAAAAATATTATTATCGATTGTATGTATGACATTCATGTTTGTGTCGGTTCCTGTTTATGCTTTGGAGGATACTTCATCGACAGGAAATCAGGAAACAATTTCGGCTCGGGCCGATAAGTTGGAATGGATCTATAGGATCATTGACGGCAAGCTTTATAAAAGACTTTGGAACCGAACCCAGAATCGCTGGGAGGGCGATTGGATCCGAGCATAGTGGTGCAGTTATCGCTGCACTTTTTTATTTCTTTTGACGATTAAAATCAGTATAATTGAACTAACATTCAGAGGAAAAGAGTATGAAAATATCAGAACTGTTAAAACAAGATAAAGTTACCCTGTCTTTTGAGGTTTTCCCGCCTAAAAAGATAGACGATTATTCCAAAGTGGAACAGGCCGCAAAGGAAATTGCCAGCCTTCATCCAGATTTTATGTCGATTACCTATGGAGCCGGCGGAGGAACAAGCCAGTATACAGTGGATCTTGCCCGGGACATTCGCCAGAAATACGGCACGGAAGTTTTAGGTCATCTGACTTGTGTATCCAGTACCAGAGAGCATGTAGCGAACATGATCGAAGAATTTAGAAGTGCAGGAATCGAAAATATCATGGCTTTACGAGGGGATATTCCCAAAGAAGGAAGAACGGTCTTTGACTATCATTATGCCAGTGAATTGATTCGGGAAATCCGAAAAAGCGGCGATTTCTGTATTGGAGGCGCCTGCTATCCGGAAGGCCATATTGAATGTGAGCACAAAAAAGAGGACATTCTTCATCTGAAAGAAAAAGTAGAGGCGGGCTGTGATTTCCTGACGACACAGATGTTTTTTGACAATAACATTTTGTACAACTTTTTATATCGCATACGAGAGGCAGGCATCAATGTGCCGGTGTTAGCGGGGATCATGCCTATCACGAATAAAAAACAGCTTGCGCGAAGCGTGCAGATGTCGGGGACCAATGTGCCTGAACGTTTCCGTGCCATTGTGGATCATTTTGGCGAGGATCCTCAAGCGATGAAACAAGCGGGAATCATTTATGCCAGTGAACAGATCATTGATTTGATTGCCAATGGCGTAAAGCATATTCATGTATATTCTATGAACAAACCAGAAGTTGCCAAAGCCATACAAGACAATCTGGCTCATATCGTAAAGAAATGATCGATGTATCACGAAAGGAAGTCTATCGTTATTTAGGCTATGGATATCAAATTCCGGATGCCGTGATCCAGAAACGTGTGGAAGAGGCAATCTGTCAATTTGAATCTTGTCAGCCTCGTCATGTCGTTCGGGAGTTTGATCTTAAGATCCATGAAAACAGAATCGAGTTTGAGTCGCTGTGTATACAATCCAGGGATCTTTTAAAAAACTTGAAAGGCTGTACGAAAGTAGTTTGTATGGCGACTACTTTAGGACGATTTCCCGATCATTTGATCCAAAGGGCAAACATTGTAAATAAAGCCGATGCCGTGATCTTTCAAGCTGTAGGAGCGGCCATGATCGAAGCCTATACGGATCATATCAATGCGCAAATCAAAGAAGAGGCTTTAAAACGGGGCTATTATTGTCACCCGCGCTATTCTTGCGGGTATGGAGATTTTGATCTAGGATATCAAAAAGATTTTATTCGGATCCTGGACATGCCTAAAACGATTGGCGTGACCTTGACGGAAGGGAATCTCATGGTTCCATATAAATCGATCACGGCTCTGATTGGACTTTCAAAAGAAACGATGGAAAAGAGTGAAAACTCATGCGCGGCTTGTTCGCAAAAGGATTGTATATATAAGAAATGAGGATCAAAGAATGAAATTAATGGATCGAATTGGAAAAGAGTGGATATTTTTTGATGGCGCCATGGGAACCATGATCCAGAAAGCAGGGCTGCAGCCAGGGGAATTTCCGGAAACATGGAATTTGAGCCATCCTGAGGCATTGATCCAGATTCATCGAGCGTATCTGGATGCCGGCTGTCACATCATCAATGCGAACACTTTTGGTGCCAATCGGCTTAAATTCAACAATGTGGAAGAAATTGTTTCTTCAGGAATACAGCTTGCCAGAAAGGCCATTGCTCAATCGGGCCGTAAAGATGCCTATGTCGCTTTAGATATAGGGCCTACAGGGAAACTTTTAGAACCGATGGGCGATCTGGGTTTTGAAGAAGCGGTTTCTATTTTTGCCCAAATGGTACAAGCCGGAAAAGAAGCGGGAGCAGACCTGGTATTGATTGAAACGATGTCGGATGGGTACGAGGCCAAGGCAGCCGTTCTGGCCGCAAAAGAAAATTGTGATCTTCCTGTTTTTGTAACGATGATCTTTGATGAAAATCAAAGACTTTTAAGCGGGGGATCGATCGAATCAACGGTAGCCATGCTGGAAGGGCTGGGAGTGGATGCCCTGGGAATCAACTGCGGACTGGGACCGGTACAGATGATGCCGATCGTGAAAAAGATCGTAGAGATCTCTTCGCTGCCGGTGATCGTAAACCCCAATGCCGGACTGCCTCGACAAGAAGGAACAAAGACGGTCTATGATCTAAGTCCGGAAGAGTTTTCAATGGCAATGAAGAAAATTGCCGGGATGAAGGTGCAGATTCTTGGAGGGTGTTGCGGGACCACGCCAGAATATATGGAAAAGATGATCAAGGAAGTACAGGTTGTTCCTTGCCATGAAAATACATTTAAAACAGACAGCTGGGTGACGTCATATTCAAAAGCGGTTAAAATCGGAGATGTTCCGGTGGTGATTGGAGAAAGAATCAATCCGACAGGGAAGAAGCGCTTTAAAACCGCTTTGATGGAACAGGATTTTGATTATATTTTATCGCAGGCCCTGTCACAGGAAGAAGCCGGTTCCCATATTCTGGATGTCAATGTAGGAATACCGGATATCGATGAAGCGGATATGATGCCTAAAACGATTTTGAAACTTCAAAGTGTGACGGCCTTGCCATTGCAGATCGATACCTCGAATGTAAAAGCTTTGGAAAAGGCTTTGCGAATCTATAATGGGAAACCTATGGTCAATTCTGTGAATGGAAAACTGGAGAATATGGAACAAGTGTTTCCGCTGATAAAAAAATATGGAGCCATTGTCGTAGGTCTATGCCTGGATGAAGAAGGAATCCCTTCAAATTCTGAACAAAGAGTAAAAATCGCTGAAAAGATCATTGCCAAAGCCGGCGAATACGGGATTCATTCCAAGGATATCGTTATTGATGGGTTGGCTATGACGATTTCTTCGCAAAAGGAAGGCGCTTTGGTGACTTTGGATACGATTGATAAAGTGTACCATCGATTAGGCTGCTCGACGATATTGGGGGTTTCCAATATTTCTTTTGGATTGCCAAGACGGGAACTGATCAATGCTTCGTTTTTAACGATGGCCTTATCGCGCCATTTATCGTGTGCCATCATAAATCCCAACAATGAACCCATGATGCAGGCCTATTATTCGTTTAAGGCTTTGATGACGTTGGATCCTAATTGCGAAGAATATATTGAAGTTTTTGGGAATTCGAAGGAAGAAGCTGTAAGAATGGAGCCTGCCATCGATTTGTCCTATGCGGTGGAAAAAGGCTTGATGGAACAGGCCAGGGAAGATACCCGAACTTTGTTAAAAGATAAGAAGCCATTAGAGATCATCGATACGTATTTGATTCCTTCCCTGGATAAAGTGGGGCAGGGATTTGAGCAGGGGACCTTGTTTTTGCCGCAGCTGTTAATGAGTGCGGATGCAGCCAAAGCCAGCTTTGAGATCCTGAAAGATTCCATGACCAAAGAAACCATCCAGATCAAGGGAAAGATCATCCTGGCCACGGTCAAGGGAGATATTCATGACATTGGAAAAAATATCGTTAAAGTCATGTTGGAAAATTATGGCTATGAAGTGATCGATCTGGGGAAAGATGTGGATCCCGAAGTGATCGTGAAGACCGCCATCAAAGAAGATGTTTCCTTAGTGGGGCTCAGTGCTTTGATGACGACAACCGTGACGAATATGGAAGCCACCATAAAGGCTCTTCATCAATATAAGCCCGATACAAAGATCGTGGTAGGCGGAGCTGTACTGACCCAGGAATATGCCGATAAGATCCATGCGGATCATTATGCCAAAGATGCGATGGCAACCGTTCGCTATGCGGACAGTTTGTTTGTGAAGTAAGTGAGGATAGAATATGTCTTTTTTACCGACAACCAGAGAAGAAATGATCGAACAGGGATTTGATCAAGTGGATTTCGTATATGTATGCGGGGATGCCTATGTGGATCATCCCTCTTTTGGCTGTGCCATTATCACAAGAACGTTGCAGGCTTTTGGATATAGCTGTGCCATTCTTTCACAGCCCGATTGGCATCGCGATGAAGAATTTCTGCAGTTTGGCACACCGCGGCTGGGCTTTCTTGTTTCCGCAGGGAATATTGATTCCATGGTAAATCATTATTCTGTGAACAAACGAAGAAGAGATAAGGATTCTTATACGGACCAGGGAATCATGGGAAAGCGTCCAGACAGAGCCACAATTGTCTACACACAGGTCTTAAAACGGCTGTTTCCCAATGTTCCCGTTCTGATTGGGGGCATTGAAGCCAGCCTTCGCCGTTTGGCCCATTATGACTACTGGGATGACAAGGTGCGTCGTTCTATTTTAATGGATTCACAGGCGGATCTTTTGATGTTTGGCATGGGAGAAAATACAATCATTGAAGTGGCCGAGGCTTTAGACAGCGGATTGAGTGTCCATGATCTGTGCTATATCCGGGGGACCGTTTGGAAGACCAAGTCGATTGAACATATCATCGACGATTATATTTTACTGCCGGACTATAAGAGCGTCAGTACAGATAAAAAGGCGTATGCTAAAAGCTTTCTGATCCAGTATCACAATCAGGATGCCATTCAGTCTAAAATGTTGATTGAGCCTTATGAAGGATGGTATATCGTTTGCAATCAGCCGCCGCTTCCTTTAAGCCAGGAACAAATGGATTTTACGTACTCTCTTCCTTATGAAAGAACCTTCCATCCCAAATATAAATATGTTCCAGCCATCGAAGAGGTGCAGTTTTCCATCACCAGCAATCGAGGCTGTTTTGGGTCCTGTGCTTTTTGTGCCATTACCTCCCATCAGGGGCGTGTGATTTCATCCCGCAGCACGGAAAGTGTGGTTGAAGAGGCAAAAAAGATCATTGAAATGCCAAATTTCAAAGGGTATATTCACGATATAGGAGGTCCAAGCGCCAATTTTTCCCGTCCTGCCTGCGATAAGCAGAAAGAGTATGGGGCTTGTAAGAACCGGCAGTGTTTGTGGCCGAAACCTTGTCCGAATTTAAAGGTGGATCATTCCCATTACGTAGAAATGCTGGATGCGGTGCGTCAGCTTCCAAAAGTAAAAAAAGTATTTATTCGTTCCGGGATCCGTTATGATTATTTGATGTATGATCCGGATGAGACCTTTTTTGACCGGCTGGTCAAGTATCATATCAGCGGACAGCTAAAGGTCGCTCCTGAACATGTCAGTGCCAAAGTGCTAGACAAGATGGGCAAGCCACGCAAAGAATTGTACTTGAAATTTGTGGATAAGTATTACGAAAAAAACAAAGAGCTGGGCATGAAACAATATCTGGTCCCTTATCTGATGAGCTCCCACCCAGGCTGTGATCTGAACGATGCCATTGAGTTGGCTTGTTATTTAAAGAAGATCCATCATACGCCTAAACAGGTACAAGACTTTTATCCGACGCCGGGAACGCTGGCCACTTGTATGTATTACACCGGTTTGGATCCTAGAACGATGAAGCCGGTTTATGTAGCGAAAACCTATGAAGAAAAGTTGGAACAAAGGGCGCTGATGCAGTATAGTTATCCCAAAAACTATGATATTGTGTACCGAGCTTTAAAGAAAGCACATCGGGAGGACCTGATTGGATCGGGACCTAAATGCCTGATTCCATCGCGCCGGCCAGGCAGACCATCACTCAGAAAAACATATAAAGGATCCGGGAAACGATAATGCGTGTAAAAGAGATTACACGCATTGCTTTGATGGGGGCCATGATGTATGCCGTTTTTCAGGCTTTCTCCAATATTTTATATCTGGAGATGATCACGTTTACGATTCTGTCTTTTTCGCAAGTGTTTTCGCGAAAAGAAGTCATATTGGCCTGCCTTTTGTTTTCCTGTATTCAAATTTTATTGAATGGCCTTATGATCTGGAATGTGGCTTATTTGATCATTTTTCCGGTCTATGGTTTTCTGTTTTCGAGCCATAAAAAGTTTTTGGAAAATCATAAGGGATGTCTGCCGTTTTATGGAGCTTTCTTTTCTTTTTTGATTGGTCAGCTTGTCGATCTGCCGTTTTTGTTGTTTAGTAAAACGGTAACCATGATCTATATGTTGATGGGATTGAAGACGTCGTTGATCCAAGGCCTGTTGACTTTTATCGTTCTTTTGTTTTTGTTTGAGCCAGTTCATAAGATCTTGGAACAGATCAAAAGACAAAGTATATAGAAAGGATATTGAATATGAAGAAAAAAATTGTTTGGGCACTTATCGCCCTGGTATTGATCCTTGGGGTGACCCTGGGTACATCTCTATTTAGAAAACCTGCTCAGACAGGGGATAAAGAGATCCATGTAAAAGTCATCGATCAAACTCAGACAAAAGAGCAAATTGTTCTTGAGGATTCATATTATACAGATGCATCCACGCTTACTGAGTTCATTAATGAAACCGATGCTTTGGATGCATCGATGGAACAAAGCGATTACGGTTCTCTTCT
>NZ_CALVGO010000057.1 GCF_944327125.1 uncultured Faecalicoccus sp. | reverse complement strand
CAAAGAACTGGAAGAACAGATCCAGGACATTGATGCCAAGCTTTCTGAATAAAGAAAACGGAGATATCGATTAAGATATCCCCGTTTTTTATTTGGACACCAGCATCTGTTCTACCAGGGTCTCGTTGGTTTTATACGTTGAAAATAAATTCAAAATGCTTTCTGTGGCTTCTTCTGTAGAAAGATGACTGATCAGTTTACGGATCTTTCGTACCGCTTCCTGTTCCTCCTTTGCCAAGAGTAAATCATCGCGGCGGGTTCCCGATTTCAAGATATCGATGGCCGGGAAGATCCTTCGCTCGGAAATATTGCGGTTCAAAACCAGTTCCATATTTCCCGTTCCTTTGAATTCCTCATAGATCACATCGTCCATCTTGCTCCCGGTATCTACCAAAGCAGTGGCTAGGATCGTTAAAGAGCCGCCTTCCTTTTCACGGGTATTTCGGGCCGCCCCGAAGAATTTCTTCGGAAAATGCAGACTGGCTGGATCCAATCCTCCCGACAATGTCCGCCCGCTGGTCTGGCTGGTCAGGTTGTAAGCTCTGGCCAGGCGGGTGATACTGTCTAAAAGAACCACGACGTCTTCTCCATGCTCCACAAGCCGTTTGGCCCGATCCAACACCATCTCCGCAACGCGGGTGTGGTGCTCTGGAAGTTCATCGAAAGTAGAGTAGATCACATCCACGCGATCTTCTGCTTTATGTTCTTTGATGAAATCTTTAAAATCAGTGACTTCTTCCGGACGTTCATCGATCAGTAAAATGATCATCTTTACATTTCGTGTCCGCTTGATAATGGAGTTGGCCACATTTTTCAACAGCGTGGTCTTTCCTGCCTTAGGCGGTGAAACGATCAGACCGCGCTGCCCTTTTCCGATCGGCGCCATAAGATCGATGATGCGCATGGCCAGATTCCCATCGGATGTTTCCAGATTGAATTTTTTATTCGCAAAGACCGGCGTCAGTTTCTCGAAGGATTTTCTTCGAAACGCTTCATCGACCGTATGTTCATTGATCAGGTCCACACGCATCAATCCCCGGTACCGCTCATTTTCTTTCTTTTCTTTGGGTTCACCTTCGATCACATCCCCGGTTCTCAGCCGTAAAGACTTGATCTGCGATGGCGATACGTAAATATCATGTTCGGTAGAAAGATAATTTTCTCCTCTTAAAAATCCAAATCCGTCTGGTAATACTTCCAATATTCCTTTTACTTTTTCCATATCATCCCTCTATTTCTATCTCTTGTATTTTATAAAAGAATCTTTGTCTTAATTTCCTGTTTTGTCTTATAATAGTATAAAAAGGAGAAATCGTCCATGGATTATCTGTCAAATCCAAAGTATCGAATCAAAAAAACATGGATCATCGCTTTGTCTGGATGTCTGATTGCCCTTCTTCTCTTTATTCTTATCAATTATATCTTATGGTCTGTGGAAAAGGGATTTCACAGAACTTCCTTTTTAAGCAATGAACACATCGTCTATCTTAACGACGATAAAGAAGCACTGCGGGGTTTTCAAACACTCGAAAATGAAACCTACTATTTTGACAAGGAAACCGGATATATGCACACAGGATTTTTAGAAGAGGGAGACGATCTGTACTACTTTGATGAAGAAGGAAAACAGAAAACCGGACTGCAGACAATCGATAATAAAACGTATTACTTTAAAAAGGATGGAACGGCCGTCAAGAAATCGTTCAAAGAAATCAAAAAAGAGGAAAAAAAGCGAACCGTCTATTTCAAAAAGGATGGAACGATGGCCACTAAGAGCGCAAAGATCAACGGGGTTTCTTATAAGTTCAATAAAGAAGGAACTCTCTTGCCCGATACGGAACAAATGAAGGCTTCTATTGAAACCATTCTGGAAAAATACGCCCCAAACAACAGTGTTTATTTTAAAGATTTAAAAACCGGCGAAACATTTTCAATCAATGATACCAACATGTATCCTTGTTCCATCATCAAAATGTTTGTGATGGCTACGGTCTACGATCAAATCGAACAGGGAAATCTGAAAGAAGAAGACTGCCAGATTTATTTGGAAGCTATGATGATCCATAGCGACAACACTTCCTACAATCATTTACTGGCCTTGCTTGGAAACGGAGATCCTCTAAAAGGAAAAGATTTGTTGAATCAATATATTCAGGAACTTGGATTTGAACACACGGCCGTACATCACGGTTTGATTCCCGGGCAGGGATATTTCTCCGATGGAAAAGACAACACGACCCGCCCTTCGGAAATTGCCAAACTGTTGGAAATGATCTACAACAAAAAAATCATTACAGAAAAATACTGTGATAAAATGATCAAACTGATGAAAAAGTGTGCCGATGATTCTGGTATTGCGGACAGTCTCCCGGAAGGAACCGATTTTGCCCATAAATCCGGATGGGCCGATGCCTATTATCTGGATGGCGGCATTGTCTATTCAAAGTATGGCGACTATATCCTGGTTGTCTTTACCGACAGTTCGTACCAGATGCCATGCCGTGAAATCAGTACCTTTGTTCATGATTATCTAAACATTCTTTCATAATACAAGGAGCTTAGCGAATCCGCCAAGCTCCTTTATTGTTTGTCTTCTCTTCTTTTGCGGTCGATCTCGATCCATTCATCCAATGTCATTGGCTGATAGTCTGAATACATGCAGAAACAGTTGATTAGCTGACAAGGCACGTTCAAAAGCTGGCCGTCAATGGACAGCCGCTGTTGTTTCTGGATATACTCCTGATAAGCATCCAGATAGACCTGGTCCATGGTTTGATGAATGTGTCCGTGAAGCATATACGTTTTGGGATTTCCTTCTTCATTGCGCCGATATTGTCCGTTGTAACAGGCAATAGGGTAATGACATAAGACCACTTTCCGTTTGTTCTCGTTGAGTTCGGCATAGTCTTTGATCCACACAAATCGGGAGGCATCAAATTCTTTGTCGGATAAAAAGCGATCATGATTCCCTTTGATCAAATAGAGCTTTCCCTGAAGCCGATCTAAGACTTCCTGGGTTTCCTGAGCACTTCCCCAGCTGAAATCTCCCAGGATCACGACTTCATCGTTTTTCCGTACTTTTAGATTCCATTGAGCGATCATATGCTCATTCATCTGTTCGACCGAGTCAAAACCGCGGATATCCATCTTTGTGTTCAATGCTTTATGAAAAAAATGACAGTCTGAGATATAATAACGCATAAACTATCCTTTCTGAAAAAAGAGAGCGGATCACCGCTCTTTAATCTGCCGTACACGTGTATCCGCCGGCTTCGTAGCTTTTCTTTGTTTCGTTCAAAGAAATATACTGACTTTCCATCTCGCCTTCTTCCAGAAGACCGGCTTCGATCAGTTCTTCATCATCACAGGCATCGTAATCGATGATAACCGTGATCTGGACATGATCGTCCACCATTTCTCCGGTAACGCTGACACCGGCCAGTTCTTTGTACATGGAATCCAACGAATCGTTGATCTTGTTCTGGATCGTTTCCGGATCCAGATCTTCATTGATTCCCAGGTCCTCAAAAGACATCGCAAAAGTTTGTGTCATTTTATAGATCTGGTCTCCCCTGGCTTCAAAAACCAGCTGATCTTCGTTCGAAGATGTACACGTCAAGCTTTTCTTTTTTTCACTAGTTTCCTGGAACGGATCTTCGCTTTTTCTCGTTTCTTCTTTAAAATCACTGAGTCGGGCACATCCCATCAAGGTCAGCGCCAACAAAAGAACCCCTAACTTTTTCATTTCATCAGCCCCTTATTGACTACAGTGTATCATACCTATTTTTCCGATTTCAAGATTTTAGCCAGGCGCTCTAATCCTTCTTTAAAATTTTGCGGATCTTGTCCCAGACCCAGACGCATATAGCCTTCGTGATCAAAACATGCCCCCGGGACAAAAAAGATTCCTTCTTCATTCAACAGTTTCTGGGCAAGAGAAGCACTGTCCTTCATACCGTTGATTCTTAAAAAGGATACGGTTCCATTTTCAGGAATCACGCACGCAAACTGCGGATTGGAGGCCAGCCATTGTTTCAAGTATGATTTATTGGCACAAAGGATCGCATCCGCTCTTTCCAGGATTTCTTCTTTATGTTTCAAAGCTATCGTTCCTAAGGCATCGATCAATGGACCGGTAGAGATCATAACATAGTCTCTTCGGCTGTTGATTCTGGAAATCAGATCCACCGGACCCTTGACCCAGCCTAAACGAAGCCCAGCCAAGCCATAAAGCTTGCTTAAGGAACTGGTCGAGATCCCTTTGTCATAGAGATCGCTGATGCTTTGTATTTTACGCGGATCTCTATACACTTCATCACATAAGATATAGATTCCTTTTGGTGAACAGATCTTGATCAGTTCTTCTAAAAATGATTCGGTGTACTGTGTACCCGTAGGGTTATTGGGATTGTTTAAGATGATCAAACGTGTTTGCTGTGTAATGGCTTGTTTAAAACTTTCGATATCCGGTTTCCATTGATGTTCAAATTCCAGTTCGATCGTTGTCACCTTGCATCCTAAAGATTTAGGATAACTGACAAACTGCTGGTAACCGGGAACACAGGTGATCACATGATCGTCCTTTTCCAACAGTGTTTCCATCACAAGGATGTTGGCTTCCAGACACCCATTGGCCGTGGTAATGGAATCGACGGTTCCTGTCGTATACAAGGAAAGAACTTCCTGACGGAATCTTGTACTTCCCTGGATCTCTCCATAATCCAGGACAAGGCCTGAAAGATCTTCTTCTTTCATCGCCATCAGTTCCTGAAAAGAAAAAGAAGATAGACAAGTATCGGTTAAATTATACTTTGCATCTCCTTCATTCTCATTCATCCATTGTTCGACTTTAAAATCTTCCAGCCTCATTCGTAGAACACCTTGCTTAAGAAATCTTTGGCACGATCCGATTGTGGATTGGAGAAAAATTCTTCACTTGGAGAGTCTTCCACGATCTCGCCATGATCTAAGAATACAACTCGGCTTCCCACCTTGCGAGCAAAGCCCATTTCATGGGTCACCACGATCATCGTCATGCCCTGATTTCCCAGATCTTTCATAACTTCGAGTACTTCTTTGATCATCTCAGGGTCTAAAGCACTGGTCGGTTCATCAAACAGCATCATTTCCGGGTTCATACATAAAGCCCGGGCAATGGCCACACGCTGTTTTTGTCCCCCAGAAAGATTGTTTGGATAGGCATCTTTCTTGTCAGCCAATCCGACTCTTTCCAAATACATCAAGGATGTTTTTTCCGCTTCTTCCTTAGAACGGCCAAGCACCTGAATCTGTGCCAGGTTACAGTTTTCCAGTACCGTCATATTCGGAAACAGATTGAAGTGCTGGAACACAAACCCCATCTTGTTGCGCTGCTGACGATATTTCTTTTCATCCTTAGGGTCCATCAATTCCCCATTCATATAAATTTTACCCTGATCTACTTTTTCAAGACCATGAATGCATCTTAACAACGTACTTTTCCCCGATCCGGAAGGACCGATCAAAGATACGATTTCTCCCTGGTTGACTTCCAGCGATACATCTTTAAGCGCATGCAGTTGTCCGAAATTCTTGCGAATATGTTCTACTTTAATCACTGACAGCCAACCTCTTTTCTACTTTTTTACCTATATAGGAAATACTGATCGTCATTACTAAATAGAAGATTGCCGCTAAAAAATAAGGCGACATTACTTCATAATATTCAGCCCCTACGATCTGTGCACTTTTTAACAATTCAATGGCACCAATGGTACTTGTCAGAGAGCTGTCTTTAATCAAAGTGACAAACTCACTGATGATCGGTGGAACGATCAGCTTAAAGGCTTGGGGCAAAACGACAAAGCGCATGGTCTGCCATGAACTTAATCCTAAAGTTTCACAGGCTTCCCATTGTCCTTTATCCACACCGTTGATCCCGCTTCGAATCAGTTCCGTTGAATACGCACCGGAGTTGATGCTCATGGCAATGATCCCGATCAAATACACATTGATTCGCAACACTTCCCCAGTAATGGCGGTATAGATTGAAGGAATGACCGAGAAGATGATCAAGATCTGTAACAACATTGGCGTTCCCCGGATCACTTCCACATAGAAGTTTCCGATGGCGCGAAGCACTAAATACTTAGAACGCTTGGCACTGGCTCCCAGAACACCGAGTATCAAACCAATAAATAGGGATAGTATGGCCATCCCTAATGATACTAACGCTCCTTTCGCAAAGTATAGCGCCGTCTCAAGTGTAAATACTTGCTCAAAGGCTGCAAACATACTATCCCTCTTCTTTCATTTATTCAACTGCCGTAAGACCGTATTCTTCACACATCGCAGCATAATCCTCACTGGCAATAAACGCTTCGATGCATTTGTTGATCAAATCAATCATATCTGTATTACCTTCTTTGGCAATGATGTAGTTCTTTTCATCCATCAAGATACCATCCAATACAGTGAAGTTTCCACTTTCCGCATAGTTCTTGGCAACCCCGGAGTCGATGACGGCCGCATCATACTGATTCGCGCTTAAGGCGTTCATGATATCCTGTACGTTTTTCAAACCGGTTACTTCTCCGCCGGCATCTTTGGCAGCCTGCTCTCCCGTGGCTCCTGTTTGTGCCGCAATCGATTTTCCATCCAGCTGATCGATTGAAGTAATGTCAGAACCAGCTGGTACAACGGCTACCTGGGCAGAACCAAGATACGGCTGGCTCCATTCTACTTTTCTGTTTTCATCATAAGTGAATCCGGAAATTCCCAAATCGATCTGATCGCCCTGAATCTGTGTAACGATGTTATCGAAGTCCATTTGTTTAAACTCGAACTTATAAGAAGTTTCTTCATTTTCATTCAGGTAGTTTTCAAACCAATCCACCATGTCGATATCAAACCCTACCATCTCATTATCTGTATTCAGACTTTCATAAGGTTCATAATCCGGTGAAATACCAATTGTGATCGTTTTCGTATCTTTGTCTTCTGCAGCTGGTTCACTGCTTGAACATCCAACCATTGTACATGCCATTGTGGCAGCTAATCCCATTTTTAATAATTTACTTGTCATATTTTTAACCTCTTCTTTCTTCTCTCTCTTGTTTTGTTTGATGATTATAACGATGCGAATGCTTCGCATCGTCGTCGGTCTTCGCTTTTCATCCGCATCCTCCTCTCTATAAAAAAAACGTCCTTTTCAACAAAAGGACGATTGATTCGCGGTACCACCTTAATTCCATCCAGTTTATGGATGACACCTCGTTCTTAACGCGAACTCACGTTCATTGCCTCATTTCTTTCGACAATGCGACTCCAAGACACGTTCCAGATTCTTTCTTATCTGCTTGCACCCTCCGCAGACTCTCTGTAAAGAAAAGCCTCTGTACTTCTTCTCTTCTTCGTCTTTATGAGATAATTATACACACGAAATTTGATTTTGCAACCACAAGTGTAAATATTTTCTGAAAATATCCTTTAATTTTTCAGCGACTGCAGCGGCGCCGGGATCCTTCCCCCACGCTCGATCATTACATCGTTTCCGGCCTGGCGAATCGGCATCACCGGACCCGAACCTAACAGGCCGCCAAAATCCAGTTCTTCCCCGACTTCCTTTCCAATCGCAGGAATGATGCGTACGGCTGTCGTTTTAGAATTGACCATTCCGATCGCCGCTTCATCGGCAATCACTCCGCTAATGATCGAGGCACTGGTATCGCCAGGCACAACGATCATATCTAAGCCGACAGAGCAGACGGCCGTCATCGCTTCCAGTTTCTCCAAACTCAACACCCCGGCTTTTGCCGCATGGATCATACCGGCATCTTCGCTGACCGGGATAAAGGCCCCTGAAAGTCCGCCGACATTGCTGGTGGCCATCACGCCGCCTTTTTTGACCGCATCATTGAGCATGGCCAGACAGGCCGTTGTTCCATACGCCCCGCAAGTCTCCAGGCCCATCTCTTCCAAAATATAGGCCACACTATCGCCAATGGCTGGTGTGGGAGCCAGACTTAGATCCACAATTCCGAAAGGAACGCCTAATT
>NZ_CALVGO010000056.1 GCF_944327125.1 uncultured Faecalicoccus sp. | reverse complement strand
TCGGAAAAGAAAGATTCAAAGAGCGTTATGATCATGGAAGAAATGATCCAGCTTTCTAAAAAGTTAAATCTGAAAACGGTCGTCGAAGGGGTAGAGACCAAAGAAAACGAAGAGATGATCCGTCAGTTCGGCTGTGATTATGCCCAGGGGTATTATTACAGTAAACCTATACCGGTGGATGAGTTTGTCCAGAAATATTTGCGAAAGCCAGAGGAGATACTATGAATAAAATCAACAGGGAAGCAATTTTAAAGAATGCGAAAATGGGCCTTTGGCTGATCAAGGTTTCAAAGACAGATCCGCAATCCAATTCTATGGCAGTGGATGAAAGTGCCAGGGAACTTTTAGGGATCCGGGAAGACTGGAATGAACAAGAAGTCTTTTCTTATTGGTTTGCCCGGATCCATCCGGCGTATCTTTCCTATATCAACGAGGCCTTGGCGTCTTTTGAATCAAGAAAATATATCGAGGTGGAATATCCGTGGAATCATCCCGTAAAGGGATGGCGATTTGTCCGCTGCGGCGGAACGCTTCGTGAAACATCCAAAGAAGAATTCTGGATCGAAGGCTATCACCAGGATGTCAGTGATCATCTAAAAGATGATGAACAGCTGGAATCCACACATATGATCCAGGATCCTTATAAGTTTAAAAAGTATTCGGCGTATTTTATGGACGTTTACGATCAGATGAATGAGATCGATCCAGAAACGCTTCAAGTAAACCATATCTTTTTACGCAAAGATAAATTTCCAATTTTTCAGGAAGGTACGGATCTGCCGACGGTGGCTAAAGAGAATGTCCATCCTAATGATCTTGACCGCTTTTATGAATTTATTGAGGATTTCAAAGACAATAAAACGACTTCGTTTATCGAATTTCGTGTCCTAACGGTGGACGGTGGCTATGTCTGGGTAAGGCTGATCTCACAAAAGGTAAAGTTTAACGGAAAAGAAAGATGGCTGTTCTGTTTCTTTGATATCAACGAATCCAAAAAGGCAGCCCGATTAAAAGAAGACAATGAATCTTTGATGAGTGCGATCATCAGTGAAAATACGGATATCTTTGAATTTGATGTATCCAAAGGAAGAATATATAAACTCAATAAAGCGAAAGAAATGAACTACTTTGATTTTCTTGATGCGCTTTGTCAGCGTTATATCGATTCATCGCACAGCACTTTAAAACGCTTCTTTGATCTTTCCAAGGTACAGGAAACAATTCAGAAAAAGCGAAGTGTCAGCCTGGATATCCAAAGAAAAAATGCGTATTTTGGGTTTGACCGGATCACGATCCTGGTGAATCAGAAGATAACGGATCGGGTTTTGATCCTGATCAAGGAAATGGACGAAGCGGTACAGCTGCAGATGATCTTCTCTCAATATATTGAAAATAACTTTGAAGGCTTATGTTTGATCGATCTTAAAAAAGATACGATGATTCCGCTGAATCTGGAAGATGATTTCTTCCTGCGTTCTAAAGTTTATACGTATTCGAAAAAGTCATCGCAGTTTGTCGATCGGTATATTCTGACAGAAGACCGTGAAAACGTAAAACAAAAATTTCAAAAAGAAACGATCCTGAAAGCACTGCGATTCAAAAAGATGTATTACTTTTCTGAAGATTTTCGAGTCCCAAATCAGGAAGATCGCCGGGTGCTGTTTCAGTTTCAGTATTTTGAAGAATCCAACCAACAGCTCTTGTTGATGGTATCCGATATTACCGAACAGTACAAACGGGAACAGGAAGAAAAGAAACAGATGGAACAGATTCGTCTGCAGGCACATACCGATCATCTGACCGGATTGTATAACCGGTATTGTCTGGAAATGAAAATTCAAGAATATTTACAGGAACCAGGAGATACTTATTCGGCGTTCTTGTTGATCGATCTGGATGATTTCAAAGACATCAACGATACTTTCGGACATGGCTGCGGGGACCAGGCCTTAAAGGATGTGGCCCATGAATTGAAACAGTATTTCCGAAGCAGTGACTTATTATGCCGGTTTGGCGGGGATGAATTTGTCGTTTTTATGAAAGATATCAAAGATAAAAACGTTCTTCCGCGCTTAATGAAACGGTTTTTGGATCAGATGCGCCTGACCTATCACAATGAGCAGGTTCAAATTGATTTGAAGGCCTCGATCGGCATTGCGATTTGTCCTGAAGACGGACGCGATCTTAATACGCTTTATGCCAAAGCAGACCGTGCCTTATACCGCATCAAAAAAAGCGGAAAGCGTGGTTTTGCGATCTATGATCCTGCCCTTGATCAATGAATCGCTTTAAAAACATAACCCTGTTCATCTTGATCGCGGCCATGGTTTTGTCGGGATGCTCCAGTCAGGATCAGGAGTATCCGACAGATTATCCATCCAGTCCTTCGATGACGATCCAGGATGTTCATTGGCCGCAATATCCTCAATCCATGATCTTGAGCGATGGGGATACCTTGATCGATTATTCGATGGCATCAAAAGGGTATATTGGTGCCCGCAAGCAGAGTGATCAGGGAAAAACGAAGATCCAAATCATGAAAGAGGAAAAAAAATACAATTATGATATCAATGGGCCGGAAATGGTCAGCTTTCCTTTACAGATGGGAAATGGGGTATATACGTTAAAGATCCTTCAGCAGATCGAGGGAACCAAATATGCGATCAGTGCCAGTGTACAGATCGATGTGCAGCTGGAAAACGAGAAAGATCCATTTTTGTATCCCAATCAAGTTGTATACTACACACCGGATTCGGATGTCGTTGACATTTCCTTTTCCCTTGTCAAAGAGGATAAAAACGATTTAAGCCGGATCGCCCATTTGTTTACTTACGTTGTGGATACACTGGATTATGATGATGATAAGGCCAAAGAAGTGAGCGATAAATATGTTCTGCCCGATTTGGATCAGGCCATCCAGAACAAAAAGGGCATCTGTTTTGATTACGCTTCCTTATTGGCTGCTCTTTGCCGGCTCCAGAATATTCCTGCCCGTGTGATCGTGGGCTGGACCGATATCGAATACCATGCCTGGGTGGAGATCTATCTGGAAGGAGAAGGATGGATCAATCCCAAGATCTATTTTCAGGAAAAGGAATGGTCCCTGGTCGATCCTACGTTTGCGGATGCCCGAAATACGGATTATGAAGGCCGATACGAAGAAGTGTATCGGTATTAGGAGGAAGTAGAATGAAACCTTTGTCGCTACAAGAAAAAACGATATTTGCCAGCGAGCTGGAAATGATCTTATCCAGCGGACTGGATATTCATCAGGGACTTGAGATCATTATAGATCAGCTTCCTTCACAGAATCTGAAACAAACGGTGCTCCAGATTCAGAAGATCGTTGAAGAAGAAGGTACCTTTTCTCAGGGGGTAGCCCAGTCACAGGCGTTTGATCCTTATACGGAACAAATGATCCAGACCGGAGAGATCAGCGGACATCTGGATGAAGTTCTCAAAGAACTGGTGAAATACTACCAGCGCCAGCAGGCTATGAATAAACAGCTCAAAGAAGCGTTTACTTATCCGTTTATTCTTTTGATCATGATGTTTCTGATCGTCGCATTGATGGTTTTTAAAGTTTTGCCGATCTTTGAAGACGTTTTGTCCAGCACCGGTGCCTCTTCGGATCTCATGACTTTTGGGATGCGGTTTGGTCAGGCCAGTTTTTTGGTCTTGTTGGTCTTACTGGTGGTTGTTGTTTTGTTTGGACTGTATTTTCTGACTTCAAAAAATAAACAGGGAATGTTCAAGTTTCTGGCTTCTTTTAAACCGACCCGGAAAATCGTAAAGAATTTATCATTAGCTCGTTTGACCTATGCCTTGTCGCTTTTTGTCTCCAGTGGCTATCCCATCGAACAGACCATGGATATCCTGTGTGCTTTTGTGGAGCATCCGAAGCTGAAAAAGAAGATCGAAGCGGTTCGTGACGATGTCAATCAGGGGGCTTCCTTTGGCGAGTCTTTACTGAAACATCAAATTTATGAAGGTCTTTATGCCAATATGCTGGCAATCGGAGTACACACCGGCCAACAAGATGCCGTGCTCAAGAAACTGGGTGATCTTTACCAGGAAGAAGTCCAGGAGACGACGGCTCGTTTTTTAAATATCATTGAACCTTTGATCATTGCCTTGTTGTCGATCATCGTGGGAGTGATTCTGTTATCGATCATGCTTCCGTTATTAGGCATACTCAACGTATTGGGATGATATGAAAACGATCTTAAAAAGTTTTGCGGCTTTGATTCTGTTTTGCCTGGCCATGGTTTTAGTGTGGAATGGTCTGATCGATGCCAGAGAGACAAGCGCCCGGCAAGATACGCGGCGAATCGAAGAGGCAATCAAAAAAGCGGCGGTAGAATGTTATGCCAATGAAGGCTTTTATCCCGAAGATCTCACGTATTTAAAAGAGCACTATGGACTCCTTCTGGATGAAAAGGCTTATTTTATTTCTTACTATGTAGAAGGGCAAAACATGATGCCGGACATCTATGTCTACCGAAAGGGGGATCACCATGAATAAAATGGGAAATATCTCTATTTTCTTTTCCCTTTCCTTACTGTTTCTGTTCGCATCGCTTTCGTTACTGCTGGTGTACTCCCAGATCCAGAGCTATCAGGATCTGAACCGGCAAATTGAAAAAGAAAGTGAGTTTTATACACCAATCTCTTATATTACGCATAAAGTACAGGCATACGATGAAAAAGATGCGATCTCGGTTGTGGAAGTGGATTCGGTTCCCTGTCTTAAGCTCAAGGATGAAAAGACAATCACGCTGATTTTTCAAAAAGATGGAAAACTCCAGGAGCTTTATGCTCTTGATGGGATTGCGGTTGATCTGAATGCTTCCGAGGCAATCATGCCCTGTGATTCGCTGGATTTTTCTTTAGAAAAAGATCAGCTTGTTTTCACAGTGAACAAAGAAGAGATGAAGGTCAAACTTCATTGTGAGGAAAGCGTATGAAAAACGTAGAAAATTCAAAACCTTTTTCCTTCTTTCTTGAATTCCTTCTGGTCTTGTTCTTTTTTGCGATATCCATGATGATCGTTTTTAGGATCTATACACAGGCGGCCTTGATACACCAGGAAGACGCGCAGAGGCTGCAGGCTCTGACGTATGCCCGCACACAGATCCAAAACGAAGATGAGCTGGTTCCGGGAACTTATGGCTTGAGCGAGGATATGAAGAAAGAAGGTTCATTTTACCAGGTCGTCATCAAAGAAGAGGACAGCGGCTATGGCACATTTTCAGTATATAAAGGAGAAACAGAACTGGTTGTCCTGACGTATTTTTCAAAAGGAGAAGGTTTATGAATTCAAGACGAACAGTAAAGCCGGGGATGGGGATTGCCACGATTCTGTTGATCTTTGTCGTGCTGGTGATGACGATCGTTTCGGTGCTGAGTCTTCTTCGTGTCCGGCAAAATCATGAAAGTATCCATTCGCAGGTCGAATATGCGCAGGCGTATTCTCAAGCCAATGCCAAAGCCGAGTACTTACAGAATCAGGTAAAAAAAGGAAACACAGAAGACGTACAGAAAGAGCCGAAAGGCTATACGTATACCATCGATATTATGAATGGGCAAACACTGCACGTTGTCTTAGACGAGAAAGGCAACGCTTTAGAGTGGAAGACAGAATATGAAAGGGAGGAATGATCATGGATGTTCAAAAGATCTTAAAGGAAGCGGTGGAACAAAACGCTTCGGATATCTTTTTTGTGGCCGGCTCTCCATATGCCTTCAAGATCCAGAAGGAAGTGATCAAACAAGGTACACAGCGCCTGATGCCGGACGATATGAAAGATATCATTCAACAGCTCTATGCCCTGGCGCCTTATTGCCAGTATGAAAACTTTGCGAAAAACGGGGACGATGATTATTCCTTTTCGCTTCCTTCGGTAGGAAGATTTCGCGTCAATGTCTACCGTCAGCGTAATTCCGAGGCGGCGGTCCTGCGGGTTGTCAAATTTGAATTGCCGGATCCTAAAAAACTTTTGATTCCGGATGCGATCCTGGATCTTTCCGAACAGACCAAAGGGATGATCCTGGTTTCCGGGCCGGCCGGAAGCGGGAAGTCAACGACGCTGGCCTGTATTATTGACCGCATCAATGAAAGCCGCAGTGCGCATATTATAACGATTGAGGATCCGATCGAATATCTTCATTCTCATAAAAAAGCCATTGTTTCTCAGCGGGAAGTTTACCATGATACAAAAGATTATCTAATGGCTCTGCGGGCCGCCTTGCGGGAAACCCCGGAAGTGATCTTGTTGGGGGAGATGCGTGATGAAGAAACGATCTCCACGGCCATCACGGCGGCGGAAACCGGGCACTTGTTATTGTCGACACTTCATACGGTCGGAGCGGTCAATACCATTGATCGGATCCTGGATACTTTTGGGACCAACCAGGCCCAGATCCGGGCCCAGCTTTCCATGGTCCTCAATACGGTGATCAGTGAACAGCTGGTACCCGCTTTGGATGGAAGCGTGATTCCTGTTTTTGAGATCATGAAGATGACACCGGCCATCCGCTCGCAGATCCGGGAAGGGAAAACGCATCAGATCGAAAACACAATGACTTCTTCCAAAGCTCTGGGGATGATCACGATGGACGACGCTTTATATGATCTCTATAAGAAGAATCGGATCTCGGCGCAGACCGCCATCCTTTACAGTCTGCATCCAGATACGATGAAAATGAGGGTGCGATGAACCGGGAAGATACGATCTTGATCCGTCATGCGACCTTACAGGATCTCGAGGAGATCAGCGCCATTGAAAACGCATGTTTTCCGGCTTCTCAGGCTTGTTCTAAAAGACAGTTTCAGGAGCGGCTCGCGGTGTATCCTGAACATTTCTGGATCCTGGAAAAGGATCGTAAGATCCTGAGTTTTGCGGATGGCTTTTGTACCCATCAAAAAGAATTGACCGATAAGATGTATGAGAAGGCCGCTCTTCATGATGAGACCGGTCCTTATCAGATGATCTTTGGTGTGAATACCTTGCCGGAATATAGAAAAAAAGGATATGCCTCCTTGTTGCTCAGGCATATCATAGACGAGGCAAGGGCACAGGGAAGAAAAGGTGTGATCTTGACTTGTCTCAAGGAAAAGATTCCTTTTTATTCCCAGCTCGGTTTTGAACTGGAAGGCATTTCGGTGTCCGTGCATGGAGATGTCCAGTGGTATCAGATGATAAGGAGGTTTTGATTTTGACGTATATAGAAGTATTGGAACAGGCACGTAAGAATATGAATTCTTTGTGTAAAGGATGTTTAGTGTGTGATGGAAAGGCATGCCGCAACACGATGCCAGGCCCGGGAGCGAAAGGAAGCGGGACCGTGGCCATTCGCAATTACGAAGCGTGGAAGGACATTCGTCTGGTCATGGATACGATCTGTGACAATGTGCCGGTGAATACAGAAACAACGTTATTTGGCCATGCCTTCAAAATGCCGGTTTTTGCCGGACCGGTAGGGGCGGTCAATATGCATTATGGCGATGCCTTTAACGATTTGACATACAATGAGATCCTGGTCAAAGCCTGTAAGGAAGCCGGAATCCTGGCTTTTACCGGGGATGGTGTGGATCCTCAGATCATGGTGGGGGCAACGCAGAATATCAAGCGCAATGACGGAATGGGGATCCCTACGATCAAGCCGTGGTCCAATGAGGTGATTTTTGAGAAAATGGCCCTGGCTAAAGAGGCCGGTGCCCTGGCAGTATGCATGGATGTGGACGCTGCGGGCTTGCCGTTTTTAAAAGGACTGGAACCACCGGCCGGAAGAAAAAGTGTGGGAGATCTTCGCCAGATCATCGAAGCATGCCCGGTCCCTTTTATCGTTAAAGGCGTCTTGAGCATCAAAGGGGCCTTAAAAGCGAAAGAAGCCGGAGCCCAGGCGATTCTTGTGAGCAATCATGGCGGCCGGGTGCTCGATGATACACCGGCCAGTGCCGAAGTTCTGGAAGAAATCGTTCAGGCGGTGGGAAAAGAAATGATGGTTCTGGTGGATGGCGGAATCCGAAGCGGACAGGATGTCTTTAAAGCTTTGGCCTTAGGGGCGGATGGCGTTGTGATGGCTCGTCCGTTTGTGAATGCGATCTATGGGGCTAAAGAAGAAGGGGTGTCCCTTTTGGTGGATAAGATCCATCAGGAACTGATGGATACCATGGAAATGTGCGGGGCAGCGACCCTTCAGGAAATCACACGGGACATGGTTCGATAGAAAAAGCGAAC
>NZ_CALVGO010000055.1 GCF_944327125.1 uncultured Faecalicoccus sp. | reverse complement strand
AGAATACGAACCCTGGCTTTCTCTTTGGGCAAGAGTCCAGATACAAAAACCACAATGGAATCAACCTTGATGATTCCATAGCCTTGATTCGTTACATCCAGACATTCAGATACGTAAATTTCGTTCTTTTTCATAGCCGTATTTTATCTTTTTTTTAATTGGTTGACAACAAGAAGAAAAGTCATATAATTATATAGCAAGCTATGAATAAACATAGCCCGCTATGGAAAAGGAGGTGCCGCATGGATAAAAGAAGATATGGTTATGGCTTCTATTTTAAATGCATTCAATCGGCCATTGAAAAATCCATGAACGAATCTTTAAAAGACTACGATCTAACAGAGTCTCAGGAAAAAATCATGCGTTTTTTACGATGGACCCGATTGGAAAAAGTATCACAAAAGGATATTGAAGAATTCTACCACATCTCAAATCCAACCGTAACCGGTATCTTGAACCGGCTGGAACAAAAGGGCTATATCCGCCGTATCAAAGGAACTAGCGATAAGCGGGTCCACTACATTGAGCCCACCGACAAGGCATTGGAAGTCGAACAGACGATCTTTCAAAACGTAAAAGCCATGGAGGCCAAAATGGTACAGGGGCTAAACGCCGAAGAAAAAGAGCTCTTGTTTCAGCTGTTAGAAAAAGTCACAAAGAATGTGATTGAAAAAGAAGAGGAGGTAAACAGATGATAAAGACATTGATTGGACAAATCAAAGAATACAAGATCAATACGATCAAGTCCCCCCTTTATGTCATTATTGAAGTCATCATGGAAGTTTTGATTCCTTATTTGATGTCTGTCCTGGTCGACCAGGGAATTGACAAAGGAGATATGGGCATCGTTTGGAAGATTGGCGGAATCATGATCGTATGTGCCTTTATAGGTTTATGGGCCGGGGCACAAAGCGGAAAACACGCTGCCATTGCCAGCAGTGGTTTTGCCAAGAATTTACGAAAAGCCGAATACGAAAACATTCAGAAATTCGCCTTCAGCAATATCGACCAGTATTCAACCGGTGGTTTGATCACCCGTATGACGACCGATATCACCAATGTACAGATGGCGTTCCAAATGATCATTCGTATCTGCGTGCGTGCGCCTTTTATGTTGATTGCAGCTCTAAGCATGTGCTTCTTTATCAACTTTGAGTTGTCTTTGATTTTTATAGGTGTCATCATCTTTTTGGGCATTGCCTTATTTGCGGTCAGCTTTATCGTGCATCCTGTTTTTGAAAAGATGTTCAAAAAATACGATGCCTTGAATGCTTCCGTGCAGGAAAATATCAGCGGGATCCGTGTAGTTAAAGCGTTTGTCCGCGAAAAGTTTGAAACCAATAAATTTCATAAAGAAAGCGGCGATATCTATTCTCTTCAGTTAAAAGCTGAAAAGATCCTGATCTGGAACATGCCGCTGATGCAGATGAGCATGTATGGTGCCATCTTGATGATTTCCTGGTTTGGTGCCAATATGATCGTCGGCTCCAGCTTGACCACCGGAGAACTTATGTCGCTGTTTACGTATACGGCAAACATCTTGATGTCTTTGATGATGTTTTCTATGGTCTTTGTCATGGTTGTCATGTCGATTGCCAGCGGTGAACGTATCGCAGCGGTCATCAACCAAAAAAGTGATCTTGTCTCTCCGAAAAACGGAATCAAAGAAATCAAGAACGGACAAATCGATTTCGAAGATGTTTATTTCGAATATACCAACATTCAGGATGAAGCCAACTATGTCTTAGACAACATTGACTTGCACATCCCAAGCGGTTCTACCTTAGGGATCCTGGGGGCAACCGGTTCTGCCAAGTCTTCCCTTGTACAGTTGATTCCTCGTCTTTATGATGTCACAGGAGGAAGCGTAAAAGTGGCCGGCATCGATGTGCGCAACTACGATCTGGAAAGTTTAAGAAACAGCGTGGCCATGGTGCTTCAGAAAAACGTTCTGTTCTCTGGAACCATCAAAGAGAATATGCGCTGGGGAAATCCGGATGCCACCGATGAAGAAATCAAGGAAGCCTGTCAACTGGCCCAGGCGGATGAATTTATCCAAAAGATGCCGGATAAATACGATACCTACATCGAACAAGGAGGTACCAACGTATCCGGGGGACAAAGGCAGCGTTTGTGTATTGCCCGTGCCTTATTGAAAAAACCGAAGATCCTGATTCTGGATGACTCCACAAGCGCCGTGGATACCAAGACCGATGCCTTGATCCGTCAGGCCTTTATGGAAAAAATTCCCGAAACCACACGCATCATCATTTCACAGCGTGTCAGCTCCATTCAGGACTCTGATCAGATCCTTGTCTTGGATGAAGGAAGAATCTCTGGTTTAGGAACCCATGAAGAACTTCTGAAGAGTAATACACTCTACCGTGAGACCTTCATGGAACAGCAGAAAGGAGGAAGTTTAAGTGAATAACAAAAAGAAACCGACCAACGGATTATCCAGAATTATTTCGTTAGCCATTAAAAACTATAAACTTTCCTGCCTGTTTATTTTGATCTTTATTCTGGTCAGCTGTTTTGCCAACGTATATGGATCGACTTTCCTGAAAGATCTGATCGATGTTTATATCGTACCAATGCTCTCTCAGGAAGTGCCCAATTTTGGTCCATTGATCCAGGCTTTATTGACTCTGGCACTGATTTATTTGACCGGGATCCTTTGTACGTATCTGTACAACCGAATTTTATTGAACGTGGCTTTAGGTACGCTTCGAGATGTTCGTGACAATCTGTTCGAACATATGGAAACACTGCCTATCGGATATTTTGATACCCATGCCCATGGAGATATGATGTCCATCTATACCAACGATACCGATACTTTAAGACAGCTGTTGACCATGGCTGTACCGCAGATGATCGTCAGTATCGTGACCATGATTTCCGTTCTGGTTTCCATGTTGATTCTGGACATTCCATTGACCATCGTTGCGATCGTGATCGCCATTATAATGGTAGGCGTTTCCCGTTTTGTGACAAGCCGTTCAGCTCGTTACTTCCGTGCCCAACAAAATGATTTGGGAAAAGTAAACGGTTTTATCGAAGAAATGATCGAAGGAACCAAAGTAATCAAGGTTTTCTGTCATGAAGAACAAAGCATCAAAGATTTTGATGTTGTCAACGATCAGCTGTTCCATGCCAGTGCCAACGCCAACCTTTTTGCCAATATCTTGATGCCGATCATCGGAAACCTGGGGTATTTAAGCTATGTCATCACCGCAATCGTCGGCTCTATGATGGCCGTGAATCACATTGGCGGACTCACACTAGGAACCATTGCCGCCTTCCTGCAGTTAAACCGTTCATTCAATAACCCTATCGGCCAGATTTCTCAACAGATCAATTCTGTCGTTATGGCCGGCGCTGGTGCCACACGTATTTTCGAACTTCTGGATGCCGAAAGTGAAGTGGACGAAGGAAGAGTTACTTTGACCCCTGTCACAGTGTTAGATAATGGTGAAATTCAAGAAACGGATAAAAATACAGGCCACTGGTGCTGGAAGCACCCTCGAGAAGATGGTACGGTTGACTATGTTCCATGGCGCGGAGATGTTCGTTTCCATGATGTCGTATTTGGATATAACGAAAAGAAAACAATTCTTCATGATATCAACTTATTCGCAAAACCAGGCGAAAAGATTGCCTTTGTAGGAGCAACCGGAGCGGGTAAAACAACGATCACCAACCTGATCAACCGTTTCTACGATATCCAGCAAGGTTCCATTACTTACGATGGCATCGATATCAAACTGATCAAGAAAGACGATCTTCGTCATTCTTTAGGAATCGTTTTACAGGATACCAACTTGTTTACCGGAACGATCATGGACAATATCCGCTATGGTAAACTGGATGCCACCGACGATGAATGCATCAAAGCGGCAAAGCTAGCCAATGCCCATGATTTTATCAAACACTTGGATCACGGATATCAAACGGTTATCACGGGTTCGGGAACTTCCCTTTCCCAGGGGCAAAAACAGCTTTTGTCCATCGCCCGTGCTGCCGTAGCCAATCCGCCGGTCTTGATTCTGGACGAGGCAACTTCTTCCATTGACACGCATACCGAAAGAATCGTTCAGGATGGCATGGATAAATTGATGCAGGGACGCACCGTATTTGTCATTGCCCATCGACTGAGCACGATCCAAAACAGTGATGCGATCATGGTTCTGGAAAACGGACGAATCATAGAACGTGGTAATCACGATGAATTGCTCAAAAAGAAAGGTACTTACTATCAGTTATACACAGGTGCCTTCGAATTAGAATAAACAAGAATCGGCCTCTAAAAAGAGGCCTTTTTTGTAACTGTATAAAAAAAACTGATCTTACGATCAGTCAACATCAATATTTTAATTTTTTGATACGCCCAAATCCAATGGTTCCTTTTCCTGTATGAGACAGGATCACCGTTTTAAAGGAATGCTGCTCAACAGGCTGACCGGTAGCCTGCTCCAGAAGCTTTTTACAGTCTTCTGATTTTTGCGGATCAAAGGCATCGATGACCATCCAGATATAGTCTTTTGGATCGACATCCTGCGTCACCATTTCCACCCCTCGCTGGTAAGCTTTTTTCAAGGTGCGAACCTTATCTTCCAGATCGATGGCACCGTGTTTGATATTCAGTAACGGAACAATTTTCAAAAGTCCGGCAATCGCCGCCACCGCTGGAGAGATCCGTCCTCCCGCTTTTAAGGCATCCAGATTTTCCGGGATCAGTACCGCTAGAAGTTCTCCTTCCTTTTCGATCTTTTCTTTGATCTGCGGACAGCTGTATCCCTTTTCCAACATTTCTTTGACCATAAGCATCATAGAAACAATAGGATAACAGACAAATTCACTGTCCACGACCGTCACTCTTCCCTGGTAGTTGGCCGCCAGCTGAAGAGCCGTTTTATTTGTCCCCGATAAAGCGTTGCTTAAGGGCAAATAAAATATCTCATCGTAATCCTTTAAAAGATCTTCCCACATTTTGATTAGATCGCCGACGATAGGCTGTGCCGTTTTCACGCTTTTCTTTTGGGCCAAAGCTTCAATGACATCTTCATCCTGTATCGTTTCTGCCTCAATGTATTCTTTCCCATCAACGATCACCGGCATGCGAAGCACATGAAGGTTGAGTTCTTTTTCTTGTTCTTTGGTGATGTCCGCACTGGAATCAACCATTAAAGCTACATTTTTCATACGGATCCACTCCTTAAAAATTCATTCTCAATATAGATGGCCACTCCATCCTGATTGTTGTCAAACTCCGTGATCGCATCCGCAATGGCCTTGGTATCCTCTGTGCCATTAAGCATACAGATTCCCCGGCCGCTGACCTGCAACATCGCATTGTCATTGGTCGTATCGCCAAAAGACCACACATTTTCCAAACTATAGTCCCTATGCTCACAGATCTTTTCTAAAGCGTATGCCTTGGAAATGTTCCGATGGGCAAATTCGATCAAGGTCGATTGGGTCTTAAACGCTTTATAATGCGGATGAGGATGCTTTTCAAAGTACTCTTCGACTTTTAATGTTTGTTCACTGGACATGCGAAACATGATTTTCGCATTATCAACCTCATACAGCTCGGCGTCCTCTTTGATTTTCACTATAGGTTTCTGACTGGTCACTGACGATTTTTTCGTCATCGCATCCACCATTTGGACCATCAATTTTCCATCCCGGTAAATAAATGCGTTGGAAGGAAATGGTTTCATCGCTTCCAGGATCTCTTTGATCCATTCTTTTTTCAGCTTGTAGAAATCATATTGTTTCTGAGCTTTTTCATCCCAAAGCTCACTTCCATTCATCCCTATCAAGATTTCAAAAGGAAAATCAAAGCCCCAGAAAGGTGCATAGCGTTTTAATTCATCCACCGGTCTTCCGGAAGCCAAACCAAATTCCACGCCTCGCATATGAAGCTGATCGATCATTGTTTTTGTACGGCTGGTCAGCTGACGCTGATCGTTGATCAATGTACTGTCAATGTCGCAAAGGACCAATCGTAAAGGACTTGAATTCATAGAAGAAGTATATCATAATTTTTAGACTTTTTGCACAATGTGTCTAAAAACAATGCATTTAATCCAGCCGTTTACAGAAATCTTTCAGTACTTCAGGAATATTGATGTTTTGCGGACATACTTTCTCACAGCTGTGACAGCCGATGCAGGCACTTGGTTTTTTATCCGCCGGAAGAGTGCCGATCACCATGGTTGTGATAAAGCTTCCGTTACTGAAACAGTGCTCGTTATAGAGCGATAGTAAACGGGGGATATCCAAGCCTTTTGGGCAATGACTGGTACAGTAATGACAGGCGGTACAAGGAACCCCTGTTTTTGAAGTCATATCATGCGCCACGTTGAAAAGAGTTTCCATTTCCTTTTTGTTTAAAGGCTGATCCTTTTCCCAAATATGGATGTTTTCTAAAAGCTGATTGGAGTCCGACATGCCTGAAAGAACCATCGTAACTTCCGGAATCGACTGCAGGAACCGGAAAGCCCATTCAATCGTTGTTTTTCCTTCTAAGGCATGAGCATATTCTGAATCGATGCGAGCCAGCTTGCCTCCCCGTAATGGTTCCATGACCCAGATGGGGATCCCATACGTTTTAAGAAGAGCGACCTTTTCTTTCGCATTCTGAAAATCCCAGTCTAAATAATTCAACTGAAGCTGACAAAACTCCATGTCCTCACCATAAGCTTCCAAAAACCGTTTCAAAACAGGAAGATCGCCATGAGAAGAAAAGCCGAGATGACGAATCCGGCCCTTCTTTTTTTGTTCCATCAAATATTCATGAATGTGATACTTTTCATCTAAATAAGCATCAATATTCTTTTCACAGACATTGTGAAACAAATAAAAATCAAAATATTCAACCTGACATTTTTCCAATTGTTTTTCAAAGATTTCCTGAACCTTTGGCATATTATTTAGATCGTATCCAGGAAACTTATCCGCAAGGTAAAACGAAGAACGATCATATTTTTTCAAAGCCTTTCCGATTACTATCTCACTTTCTCCTTCATGATAGCCCCAGGCCGTAGTAGTAATTGATTCCTTTTTCCATAGCCATATCCACCATGGTCTGTACTTTCTCAAGATCTGGTTTCGTGTTGCTTCCTTTTTCTAAGGGAAGACGCATACAACCCAGGCCCAGTCCCGATAGTTCCAATTCTTTAAATTTTCGTTTGATCATGATCGTTTCCTCTTTTCATTCCTTCCATAAGGCCGTCGATAAATATCTCTCTCCCGTGTCCGGCAACAGAACAACGATCGATTTACCGGCATACTTTTTATCTTTAGCCAGCTGAATCGCCCCATAAAGGCTGGCCCCGGATGAAATGCCAACCAGGATACCTTCCTTGCGGGCACACTTTCGTGCCATGGCATACGCCTGTTCATTTTCGATACAAAGGATCTTATCATAGATGGATGTATCCAGAGCCTCTGGAATAAACCCCGCTCCGATCCCCTGTAAATCATGCGGACCCGGTTTTCCTCCAGACAAGACATGAGAGCCAGCCGGTTCTACGGCAACAATTTCTACTTTCGGATTTTTTTCTTTTAAGTATCGGCCTGTTCCAGTAATTGTTCCTCCTGTTCCAACACCTGCTACAAAGACATCGAGATGGCCCTTTGTTTGTTCCCAGATCTCCGGTCCCGTTGTCTCATAATGCGCCAAAGGATTGTTGGGATTGGAAAACTGTGACGGGATCCAGGAGTTTTCCATCTTCTGATGAAGATTGTTTGCCTCTTCAATGGCTCCTGACATCCCCTTAGAAGCCGGAGTCAAAACAATCTTGGCGCCATAGGCTTTTAATAGTTTCTGTCTTTCTTCGCTCATTGTTTCCGGCATCGTAAAAATCGCCTGGTACCCGCGTAAGGCACATACCATAGCCAGGCCAATGCCGGTATTTCCGCTGGTCGGTTCAATGATCGTAGCTCCTGGTTTTAAAAGACCTTGTTTTTCGGCTTCCAGGATCATCTTTCTGGCAATGCGGTCTTTAGCGCTGCCGGCAGGATTGAAAGATTCGACTTTGGCATAGATCTTAGCGTAAAGATTCGATTCTAAATGCGATAATTCCACAAGGGGTGTATTTCCTATACACTCTAAAATGTTTTGATAAACCATAGTTAACCTCCAAAAAAAGAACTGTCATAGACAGTTCTATTTTACAAACTCTTTGATTGTTTGGGCAATACTGGATGCATCCAAATGATAATGTTTCATCAGATCATTAGGTTTTCCGCTCTGTCCAAATTCATC
>NZ_CALVGO010000054.1 GCF_944327125.1 uncultured Faecalicoccus sp. | reverse complement strand
AGAAGGTCGATTGGAAGGTCAAAAAGAGGGAATAAGCGCTGGAATTCAACAATCCACTCTTAATCATGTTCAAAAGATAATGAAGAAATTTTCTTTAAACGAAACGGAAGCTTTAGATGTGTTGGAAGTAGAAGGAGAACTTCGAGCCAAGGTGCTGGAAAAGATCAAATCTTTTAAAAATTAGGATTGTATTGTATTTGACCATCATGTAAAATAACCATGCAGGAAGTTTTTTTGGAGGTCTTACTTATGGTCTTAAGAAGATTTACAAAATTAAAGAACATTGACTGTTTTAAGCGTGCCTAAATCAAGGTGCGCTTTTTTCATGAAAGAGAGGATAAAAGTATGGACAAAAAACGAGTTTTGATTGTAATGGGGTCACGCAGTGATCTTCCAAGCATGGAAGGCTGTATGAAACAGCTGGATGATTTTGGAGTTTCGTATTCCGTTCGCGTATTGAGTGCTCATCGTACACCAAACGAAGTGATCGAATTGAGCAAGAATGCGGTCGATAACGGCGTGGAAGTTATTATTGCGGCAGCCGGAGGGGCTGCTCATCTGGCCGGTGTACTGGCAAGTTCTACGCCATTACCAGTGATTGGCATTCCGATTCAGACCAGTGCTTTAGGCGGTATGGACTCGTTGTTGTCCACGGTGCAGATGCCGCAGGGAGTTCCTGTAGCTACCGTTGCCATCGGTAAGGCAGGAGCACGCAATGCAGCCATTCTTGCCTGCCAGATGATGGGCCTGGCGGATAAAGAACTTCAACAGAAAATCGTTGATTTTAAAAAGGCGCAGGCTGAAAAAGTATTGGCGGATTCCGTTGTAGAGTAGGAGAACAAGATGAACACACGAATTTTTGTCAGGAAAAAAGAACAGTTTCAAGTGGAAAGTCAGTCGCTTTGCCATGAATTAAGAACCTCTTTAGGCTTGGGCGATGATTTTGATCTGGTTCAGTATAATATTTACGACATTTTTGAAGCGGATGAAAACGATATCCAGCTTCTTAAGACCAACGTCTGCAGTGAAGTGGTCACCGATGAAGTGCTGGATGCCGTAGATCTGGAAGGAAGATCCTACCTGGCGTATGAATATCTTCCAGGGCAGTATGATCAAAGAGCGGACAGTGCGATGCAGTGTTTGATGCTTCTCAACAACAAGCAGAGTGTAAGGATCCATTCGGGAACGCTGTTGGTGTTCTCGGTGTCTTTGAGTGAAGAACAGATGGAAAAGATCACCCATTATCTGGTCAATCCGGTGGAAGCCAGAGTCAAAGATCTTAACGTACTGGAAGACGATCAGGATGTTGAGGTCAAACCGGTTCCGGTACTGGAAGGATTCATTTCTTTATCGAAAGAGGAACTGGAAGCTTTGCGCCTTAAAGAAGGACTGGCGATGAGCTTTGAGGATATTGAACACGTACAGAGATATTTTTGCGATGAGGAAAAACGGGACTGTACGATGACGGAACTGAAAGTTCTGGATACGTACTGGTCCGATCATTGCCGTCATACGACGTTTGAAACGGTACTGGATTCGGTGGATTTTAAACTTTCTACATTGAAGGAACAGATCCAGGCATCGTATGAACGGTATTTGAAATTGCGTGAAAAGGTCCATGGCAATAAAAAAGAACAGACCTTGATGGATATGGCAACGATTGCCGGCAAGTATCTTCGCAAGGAAGGAAAGCTGGACGATCTGGAAGTCAGCGATGAGATCAATGCCTGCTCTGTAGAGATCAAAGTGGATGTTGATGGCAAAGATGAAGACTGGCTGTTGATGTTCAAGAATGAAACGCATAACCATCCTACGGAAATCGAACCGTTCGGTGGTGCTTCTACATGTATCGGCGGGGCGATCCGTGACCCGCTTTCCGGACGCAGCTATGTCTACCAGGCTATGCGTATTACAGGGGCTGGGGATATCACAAAACCAATTGAAGAAACCATGGAGCATAAATTGCCGCAGTCAAAGATCTCGAAGACGGCTGCTCATGGGTACTCCAGCTATGGAAACCAGATCGGATTGGCGACAACGTTTGTGGAAGAGATCTTTGATGAAGGATACGTCGCAAAACGTATGGAAGTCGGTGCAGTTGTCGGGGCAGCGCCAAAAAGCCATGTCAAACGGGAAAAACCGCTGCCAGGCGATATCATTGTGCTGATTGGCGGCGCTACCGGCCGTGATGGAATCGGCGGAGCCACAGGTTCCAGTAAAGAACATAACGAAACGAGTCTGGAAAAATGTTCCAGTGAAGTACAAAAGGGAAATGCCTTGATTGAACGGAAGCTGCAGCGTCTGTTCAGAAATCCGGCATGTACCAAACTGATCAAAAAGGCCAATGACTTTGGAGCCGGCGGTGTCAGTGTGGCCGTTGGTGAACTGGCCGATGGTCTGGATATCGATCTGGATGCCGTTCCGGTCAAATACCAGGGATTGGATGGAACCGAACTGGCCATCAGTGAATCGCAGGAGCGTATGGCTTGTTGTATCGAGGCCAAAGATTTTGAAGCCTTTAAAGAAGAAGCGGCCAAGGAAAACCTGGAAGCCATCAAAGTGGCGGATGTGACCGATACCAATCGTCTGGTGATGCATTTCAGAGGAAAGACGATCGTAGATATGTCGCGTGCTTTCTTGGATACCAATGGCGTTCGCCAGCATCAAAACGTGGAAGTACAGGACAGTGAATATGATGTAAATCCTTTCCAGAAAACGAATTCCAATCTGATCGATACGTTAAAAGAACCGAATGTTGCCTGTCAGATCGGGTTGAGTGAAATGTTTGATGCCTCGATTGGAAAATCGACGGTATTGATGCCGTTTGGCGGATTCTATCAGCTGACGCCGGAAGAAGGAAGCGTACAAAAGCTTCCGGTTCACGGCATGACCCATACATGTTCTTTGATGACGTATGGATACGATCCAGCCTTAAGCAAGTATTCTCCATATCTGGGAGCCAGCTATTCGGTTGTCGAAGCTCTGGCTAAGATCACGGCCTTGGGTGGCGATTATAAAACTTGCCGTTTATCGAATCAGGAATATTTTGAACATTTAGGAAAAGATCCTCAGAAATGGGGCAATCCAATGCAGGCGTTATTGGGATTGATCGATGCGCAGATCCAGTTTGAGACGCCAAGCATCGGAGGAAAAGATTCCATGTCGGGAACGTATAAAGACATTCATGTTCCGCCGACATTGATCACGTTTGCGGTAACGACGGAAAAAACGGATCATATCGTTTCGGCCAGCTTTAAGAAGCCGGGCAACTATGTATATTTGGTAAAACACGATCCAAAAGAAGATCATATGCCAAACTACGAACAGCTCAAAGAGAACTTTGAAGCGGTGCATAGTGAAATGCGCAAGGGAAAGATCGTTTCCTGCGGGGCCGTTAAATTTGGCGGTATTGGCTATTGTATTGCGAAAATGGCATTTGGAAACAAACTGGGGGCTGCTATTGAAACAAGTGAAGATCTTTATGGCTTTAATATTGGATCGCTGGTTGTGGAAACGACCGAAACGATTCAGGATCCGCACTTTACTTTGTTGGGAATCTTAACGGAAGAGAAAAACATTGTCCTGAATGGAGAAAGTGTTTCGGTAGAAGAAGCGCTGGAAGCCTGGATGGAGCGTTATAACGAGATCTATCCGGTTCGTGTGGATCTGGGAAAAGAAACGCTGAATACGTCTTTGACGGATGCCAAAGTAGAGCTTTCGAAAACGATCGTGGAAAAACCGATTGTGGTGATCCCAATCTTCCCGGGACAGAACTGTGAATACGATACGGCGCAGAAATTTGAACGGGCCGGGGCCAAAGTTCATCAAGTTGTCATCAACAACCTGACGGTCGAAAATCTTCAAAGAAGCATTGACTGTCTGGCCGCTGAAATTGAAAAAGCGCAGATCTTGATGTTGGTCGGGGGATTCTCCAGCGGAGATGAACCGGATGGTTCTGGAAAATTCATTGCGAATGCCTTAAGAAATCCAAAGATCTGGAATGCGATCAAAAAGATGCGTGAAAACGATGGTTTGATCTTAGGAATCTGTAATGGATTCCAGGCGCTGATCAAATCGGGACTGCTTCCTTATGGGGATATTGAAAAACTGGATAAAGATTCACCAACGTTATTCAGAAACAATATCAACCGCCATGTTTCGCACATTGCGCGTACACGCATCACATCCAATAAATCGCCATGGCTGATGAATATGCAGCCGGGTCAGCTTCACAGTATTGCGATGAGTCACGGAGAAGGTAAGTTTGTCTGTGATGAAAAGGTCCTGGAACAATTGAAGGCTAATGGACAGATTGCTACGCAGTATGTCAATGAACGCGGCATTCCTACAATGGATGGTTTGGATAACATTAATGGTTCGACGTTGGCCATTGAGGGAATCTTAAGCGAAGATGGAAAGATCTTTGGCAAGATGGGACACAGTGAACGTTATGAAGAGGGCTTGTTCCAGAACATTGCGGGAAATAAAGATCAGAATATATTTGAAAACGGTGTGAGATATTTCACACATAAATAGAGGAGACGTACATGGATTACAAAAAAGCAGGGGTTGACATCGAGGCTGGTTATAAATCGGTCGAACTGATGAAAAAACATGTGAAAGAAACGATGCGTCCGGAAGTTCTTGGCGGACTGGGCGGTTTTGCCGGTGCCTTTGATCTGTCAAAGATCAAGGACATGGAAGAACCCGTTCTGTTGTCGGGAACAGACGGCTGCGGAACGAAGGTAAAACTGGCGTTTGTCATGGACAAACACGATACCATCGGGATCGATGCGGTGGCAATGTGTGTCAACGATATTGCCTGTGCCGGAGGAGAACCTTTGTTCTTTCTGGACTATATCGCATGCGGAAAAAATTATCCGGAAAAGATCGCCACGATCGTAAGCGGTGTGGCCGAAGGCTGTAAACAAAGCGAATGCGCTCTGATTGGCGGAGAGACGGCGGAACATCCGGGCTTGATGCCGGTGGATGAATACGATCTGGCTGGTTTTGCGGTCGGTGTCGTGGATAAAAAGGACATTATCGACGGTTCTTCGATCAAAGAAGGAGATGTCCTGGTGGGCATTGCTTCCAGCGGGGTCCATTCCAACGGGTTCTCTTTGGTGCGTTCAGTCTTTGAAATCTCAAAGGAATCTTTAGATACGTATTATGAAGAACTGGGAAAAACGCTGGGAGAGGCCTTGATTGAACCGACGCGTATTTATGTCAAAGCACTAAAAAATATCAAGAATGCCGGGGTCAAAGTCAAAGGGTGTTCGCATATCACCGGCGGGGGATTCTATGAAAATGTACCAAGAATGCTTCCGGAAGATGCCAAAGCGGTTATTCAAAAAGACAGTTACCCGGTTCCGGCAATCTTTGATCTGATTGCCCGAAACGGTGATGTAGAAGAAACAATGATGTATAACACGTTCAATATGGGACTAGGCATGGTGATTGCCCTGGATAAAGACGATGTGCCGGCGGCCATGAAGGCCATTGAAGAAGCCGGGGATACGTGCTATGTCGTGGGACATATTGAAAAAGGTGAAAAAGGAGTCGAACTATGTTAAGACTTGCCGTTCTGATCTCTGGAGGAGGAACGGATCTTCAATCGATCATTGATGCCCATAAAGCAGGAAAGATCGACTGCGAGATGGCGCTTGTCATCAGTAACCGTGAAAGTGCCTATGGTTTGATCCGAGCCAAAGAGGCTGGAATCTCTACGGCGGTGATCAAAGATCAAAAGGAGCTTTTAAAAAAGCTGCAGGAGGAAAAGATCGATTTTATTGTCCTGGCCGGATACCTGGCGATCCTGGGAAAAGAATTGATCCAGGCGTATCCCAACAAGATCATCAATATTCATCCGTCATTGATTCCTTCGTTTTGCGGACCGGGCATGTATGGAATGCATGTTCATGAAGCGGTGTTGAAAAAAGGTGTCAAAGTCAGCGGGGCCACGGTGCATTTTGTATCGGAAGAAGTGGATGGCGGACCGATCATCTATCAGGAAGCGGTATCGATTGCGGATCTGGACGATGCCCAAGCCATCCAGAAAAGAGTGCTAGAGATAGAACATAAGATCTTGCCGATGGTGGTTTCCTATTATTGTCAAGACAAGATCAAGATCGAGAAAGGAAGAGTGCATATTCTATGAAAAGAGCGTTGGTAAGTGTTTCTGACAAGACCGGTTTGGTGGATTTTGTCAAAGGATTGGTGGAACAGGGTTTTGAGATCATTTCCACAGGCGGAACGAAAAAAGCGTTGGAAGAAGCGGGCCTGAAACCAATCGGTATCAGTGATGTAACGGGTTTTCCGGAAATCATGGACGGGCGTGTCAAGACGCTGCATCCCAAAGTCCATGGGGCCTTGTTGTGTGTAAGAGACAATCCGAGTCATGTGGAACAGTTAAAGGAACTGGGCATCGAATATATCGATTTGGTTTGTGTGAATCTGTATCCGTTTAAGGAAACGGTACAGAAACCAGGTGTTTCTCATGAAGAGATCATTGAAAACATCGACATTGGCGGACCGAGCATGCTTCGCAGTGCTTCCAAGAATTATAAGAGCATTACGGTAGTCTGTGATCCAAAGGACTATGATAAGGTCTTGGAAGAAATCAAGGAAAATGGGGATACTACACCAGAGACCAGAGAACTGCTGGCAGCCAAAGTCTTCCGTCATACAGCGCGTTACGATGCGATGATCGCGGATTATCTGACAAAGAAAACGGGCAATGAGTTCCCGGAAAGTCTGACGATCACCTTTGATAAGGTACAGGATCTTCGTTATGGAGAAAATCCGCATCAAAAAGCGGCGTTCTATAAGGGAATGAATCCGCAGTATTCTTTGGCCAATGCCAAACAGCTGCATGGAAAAGAGCTTTCCTACAACAACATCCAGGATGGCAACGCGGCCATTGAGATCTTAAAAGATTTTGAAGGACAGTATGCAGCCGTTGGTTTGAAACATATGAATCCATGCGGTGTCGGCATCGGTGATTCTGTGGAAGCGGCCTGGGATAAAGCGTATGAAGCCGATCCTGTCAGCATTTTCGGCGGTATTGTCGCATTTAATGGAACCGTAGAAACTAGCCTTGCCGAAAAGCTTTCCAAGATCTTCTTAGAGATCATTATCGCGCCGGATTTTACTCCGGAAGCCTTGGAGATCTTGACAAGAAAGAAAAACATTCGTCTGATGAAGCTGGATACGACATTATCGGTCAACACGGCTTTAAAATATACAAACGTCAACGATGGTCTTCTGGTTCAGGAAATGGATCAGCACCAGATCAAAGAAGAAGATCTGCGCTGTGTGACCAACCGCAAACCAACACCGGAAGAAATCAAACAGCTGTTGTTTGGATGGAAGGTCGTAAAACATGTAAAATCCAATGCGATCGTTCTTGTCAAAGACGATATGACCATTGGGGTTGGGGCCGGACAGATGAACCGGGTCGGTTCTGCCAAGATCGCTATTGAACAGGCCGGTGAAAAAGCCAAAGGTTCCGTGATGGCCAGCGATGCCTTCTTCCCGATGCCGGATACCGTAGAAGAAGCCATTAAAGCCGGCGTCACTGCCATCATTCAGCCAGGCGGTTCTATCCGTGATCAGGACAGCATCGATGTCTGCAACGAACATGGCATTGCGATGGTGTATACAGGAATTCGTCACTTCAAACATTAAGGGTAATTTTTTACCCTTTTTTTTACGTTTGGTGGAATAAAATACTTGATTATGTATAATAAACAAGCAATTGTGTTAAAATATGTGTGAACAGTTCTTGCCACAGATTGTTTATTCGTGTATTTATATTAAAATTATAAATAACATATTGCCATAATTGGGGGAAGTGCGCCTTCAATTTAAAGAAAGGATGGAGGTTTTATGAAGCATTTGAAACGGTGTGCTGCACTGGTTTTGTCAATGGCAATGGCAATTCAGTTCGGTCTAGGCAACAATATCATGATTTATGCCGACGATGATACAGTGCAGACAACAGAACAGTCCAATCTGCCTCTGGAAGAAGAAACAGAAGTTTCCGAAGAGACAGAACAGAGCGAGGTTCCAAAAGAGGAAGGAACAACACCACAGACACCGCCAGCAGAGAATCAGGAAACTGCGGTTCCTGAACAGCCGCAAGTTGAAACTGCGGATGTCTTAGTCGTGGAGTTTGTCGATGAAAACGGAACCCAGATCAAGTCAATGGATCCTATTTCCTTAAGTGGCAAAGAGGTAGGAAAAACATTTACGCTTGATGAATATAAAATCGATGTAGAAGTAGAAGGCTACGTTCTTGAAAAGGTAGAAGATGTCAACGTACCGACACAGAACTACCCGGTAGAAACCATCAAGACACAAAGCTTTACTTATACACAGAAAGAGACAAAACTTCGTCTGACTTATAAAAAAGAATCGAAACCGCAGACCGATTCTAACAACAATCAGCAGGACAACACTGCCGATCCAACAGAAGAGCAAGAAGACAGCGAGGATTCAGACGAGTCAGACT
>NZ_CALVGO010000053.1 GCF_944327125.1 uncultured Faecalicoccus sp. | reverse complement strand
CTTTTACTAATTTATGATAGAATACTTTTCATGAGAATCCTAGAAACCACTAAATTTATCGACAATTCCATTTCCATCCGGACCTTTTTACCTTTTCAAAGAGATAAGGTGACGTATTATAATCTTTGTGCACTGATGATGAAATTGAAGACGGAGAAATATCCTTCAAAAAAAGAGATCCTTTTAAGACTCAATCAAGCGTACAATTTTCGCTTTTCGATCCGTATTCAAACAATCGGCGAATCTTTTGTGTTCGAATTTCGATTTCAGTTTATTCGCTCACAACATTTGCCATGTCCTATCGATCCGCTTGTTTTGACAGAGATGATGGATCAATTCCTTTTTCACACCCGGATCGATCCAGAGAGTTTTCAGGAAAGTGCACATCTTTTGCGCAATAAATTGATTCGTCAGTACGATGATCCCGATACGATAGCGTATACCCAAGCTCTTTCTTTGTTGGATCCTTCTCATCCGGTTACTTTACGGCCGGAAGGATATCTGGAAGATCTTGATCACATTTCGTATGAGCGCATTCCCGAAATACTGGAACAGATCCATCAGGCCCCTCGGCTTGTTATGGCATGCGGCGATTTTGAGCCTTCGATGGCATCGTATTTGTCCGGCCTGGACACCTGTCCTAAAAATTGGGACTGTCTTTTGCCGTATTTGTCTTCCGGATATCAAAAGGAAGTGATTTTAAAACAAATCGAACAGACATCGCTTGTTCTTTGTTGTAAAACGGGTATAGGTTTAAAGGATACGCAGGCGGATTCCCTGATCGTGATGACTTCGATTTTAGGACAGTGTCCGAACAATTTACTCTTTGAGACGATTCGGGAACAAAACAGTCTTTGTTATTCAGTTCATTCGTCCTTGATCCGCTCCTGCGGTTTACTCTTGGTGCATGCGGGAACAAGCGCTCAGAACGTGGATGAATTGCTTGCTTTGGTCGATGAACAGATCAAGCGGCTTCAAAATGGGGATTTTTCGACGGCTTTGCTGGAGAATGCCAAACGCGACCTGATTGATTCTTTGGATATGGTTCAGGATTATCCTTTTGCCTGGATGGATCAGGTGTTTTTCAACGAGTATATAGAACATAAGAAAAGTATGGATGAGAAAAAGCGATCTATTCAAAACATCACTAAGGAAGATGTGGCTGCGGTTTCAAAAACAATAACGAAGTGTTCTCTTGCCATTGTTAAGGAGGAACCGGATGAAAGTATTTAATCTTGATGTCTACACAAAGACGCTAAAAAATGGAATGTCTGTAAATGTGATTCACAAACCAAATTTTAAACAGTCTTTTTTTCTTTTGGGAACCTCTGCCGGAGGGATGGATATCGAGCAGACCATCGGGCAAAAACGCATCGTTCATCCCAGCGGATGTGCCCACTTTCTTGAGCATCAAATGTTTCGCTTGCATGGTAAAGATGTGACCGATGACTTTGCGAAGTATTCCTGTAATGTCAATGCCTTTACCAGCGTTACCGAAACGGCCTATTATTTTTCAACGTCTTCGGGTATCGAAAAGCCCTTGAAACTACTATGCGATTTCGTTCAAAATCTGGATATCGATGAGCAAACCGTAGAGAAAGAAAAGGGCATCATTCTAAGTGAATACGATATGTACCGGCAAAGTCCGGAGTCGCGTCTTATGAAAATGGTCTGGGATGCTTTATATCATACGCATCCCATTCATATTGACGTATTAGGATCCAGAGAAGATATTCAGAATATGACGGTAGAAGAATTGACCCGGTTTTATCAAATGAACTACGATCCTAAAAAACTGACCCTGGTGGCTGTAAGCGCGGAAGATCCGGACACGATCTTTGATCTTATAGAATCCATAGAACAGGAATACCCTTCGAAAATGAAAGAATTGCCAGAACGAGTCATAAAAAAAGAACCGCGTTCGGTAGTTTCAACATGTGTTAAAGACCGGATGGATATTTCGATTCCCTATGTGGGGTATGCCTTTAAATTAGAACCGGTAAATGATCCGAAGGTTTGTCTTTTGAAGGAATACTATCTTCAAATGTACCTGGATGCGTTTTTTACATCACTGGATGATGAGTATCAGTCGTGGATCGATCAGAGAATTCTGAATTCTGTGGTCGGAGCCGAATGTGAATTCAGTCCCGATCATGCGTATCTCTTATTTTATGCGCAAACCTCTAAGGTGGAACCGTTTTTTGAAATTGTCGAGAAAACTGTGCATAAGATGCAGAATCAAAGAATTCCTGAAGCTGTATTTACCAGCTTGACACACCGGCTCTATGCCTCCATGATTCGGACGTACGATCTTTTTGAGAGTCTGGCGGTAGAGAACTTTCAGGCAAAAGTTCAAGGGATCGACTATTTTTCAATGATCGATACGATCCGAAAGTTAGATCAGGAACAGGCACACACCTGTGTTTTGTCTCTGGATCTTTCTCATTCTTCAAAAATTATCATTGAATCGGTCAATCAAGGATAGATTCTCTAAATCATTGTTTTTTTCATCTGTTTAGATTAAATTTTTGGTCTAAACAGTTTTTTTAATTCTATTTTAGAGAAACTGTACAAATTGTTAGACTTTTACTTTCTTTCTAAAATAATACCGAAGGCAGGTGATATACATGGGTAGATTCCCATACCGGAGGTAAGATATGAATGTATTTTGTTTTGTAGGGCGCATTAAAGAAATGCCGGAGCTGAGACAGATTCCTTCAGGCGAAAAAGTTTGTAATGTATTGATTGAAGTAGAAAGACCCTATGCGAATTCACAAGGGGTCTATGAAATCGATACCTTTCAAATTGAAGTGTGGCGCGGATTGGCAGAAACACTGTGTAATACGACCAGCCAGGGTGCCTGGATCAGCGTGAAGGGAAGAGTCTTATCGCGTTCTTATACAAAAGAAGATAAAGTTTACTACAATTCAATCTTTGTGGCTGAACATATTGGTTTCATTCATCAGGGATAAAAAAAATCTTTGCGGATTTCGCAAAGATTTTTTCATTAACGTTAACGGTTGTAGAACTCAACAACTAACAATTCGTTGATTGGCTGAGAAGTGAACAGTTCGTTACGTTCTGGGTAGCGTGTGTAAGTGCCTTTTTTAGCTTCCTTATCTACTTCTACATAATCAACGGTTGTTGTAGCGGCTTCCAAAGCTTCTTTGATCGATGCCATGTTTTTGGCACGTTCACGAACTTCGATCACCTGACCAGGTTTTACCTGGAAGCTAGGAATATCCACTTTTTTACCATCTACGAAGATGTGTCCATGGTTTACCAACTGACGGCTTCCACGGCGAGTGCGGGCAAACCCCATACGATATACAAGGTTATCCAAACGAGATTCCAACATCACTAAGAAGTTTTCACCGGCAGCACCTTGTTTCTTGCTGGCTTTCTTATATGTGTTGTAGAATTGTTTTTCGCTTAGCTGATACGTATGACGAATACGCTGTTTTTCCTGTAACTGTAATCCGTAGTTTGTTAATTTTACACGGCGTCCTTTTCCGTGCTGACCTGGTACATAAGGACGACGATTCAGTTCTTCTCCTGTTTCCAGGATAGAGAAACCAAGACGACGAGACTTTTTCCAGGTACTTCCTGTGTTTCTTGACATAATTTTTCCTCCTATTGTTTTACCTTCATAAAACAATAACAGTACAAATCACTATCAGGTGTGTTGTAATCGATCGTTTCCACTATCAGCTATTAGTTTACTCAGATCGCTCATAGGCTTACAACGCAATACTGATGGCTTTGTATGCTGCTATCAATTTATGCTTAAAAATAATATCAAAAGAACAGAATGAAATCAAGAAATTTTGAAATCTTAATGCATAGAATTTAAAGTTTTGCTATAATAAACTAGGTATTTATCGGGGAGGTACTGTTATGGATACAGTTATGAATATTTTTGTTTCGATTGGGGATTTTATTACAGCACATATTTCTATGACTGTACTGATTTATATCGGGATCGCGCTTTTGCTTTTGATCCTGATTTGGATCATATCAAGAACCATTCGCCGGAATAAGGCGGATAAACGTTTGAGTGAACTGGAAGTTGAAATCAATGAGATTCGGAACAATTCTCTGACATTTAAATTCAACAAGGCAACAGCTTTTGCCCGCGTGAACGATGATGTCATGGAACGGGTCAAGAATTTAACGCCAAAATACAACACTTGCCAACAGAGTATCTCTACTTTGGAAGATCTTTTTACCGATGCTGACAATCTAATGGATTCTCGCCGCGTTAAAAAGGCAATGCGCAAACTGGATGAGATCGAATCTCTGATTGACGATACAAAAGAAAGAATCCGTATCGTAAATCAAAGCCTGGATCATATCTTAGAAAAAGAAAGCGAAGTCCGTGAATTTGCCAGTGCGGTAAAAGAAAGATTCCGCAATGTAAAAACGGTTTATCAGGACAATCGCAGCAATTTCTATGAAGCAGTAACTTTAATTGATAATAAATTGGAAGATATTGAAAACCAATTCTCAAATTTTGAAGAATGGATGTATGCTTCAGAATTCAACAAAGCCAAGGACGAATGCGATAAGATTGCCAAACAGGTGGATGCGCTCAGCAGTGTGATCGCAGCCTATCCGGATCTTTATGAAAAGGCAAAGAGCGTTCTTCCACAGGCCATTGAAGAACTTCAGCAGAACGTTTTGTCCGTGGAAGGAGAAGGCATGGATCTTTCTTATCTGGAACCGCAGACAAAGATCGCATTATACAAGGAAGATCTGGAACAAGTTGTTTCTCAGCTGGATTCAGGAAATATCGGTCAGGCTGATGAGAAGATCAAATCCATTACAGATGACATTCTGGTTTTACAGGACAGCATCTCTCAGGAAAAGACGGCCTATGAGGAAATTCATGGAGATCTGCAATCCAAACTGAATATTTTGGAACCGATCGAAGAAGAACTGGGAGAAATCAAAACGCTTTATGCCAACATCAAAGATCGTTTTGGTTTGGAAGATTGGACACAGCATTTCATTCTGGCAGAAAAACAATTGACTTCTTTAAAAGAGAAGAAACAGACGGTTGAAAAATTGATCGATGAAGATGATAAGCCAAGCGTAGAACTGGTTCACACGTATCGTGAATTTATTCAGGAAGCGGATGAATTTGAACAGCAGATCCAGTCGATGAAGAAGATGCTGGTCGGTGCAAGCAGTGATGAAAACCGTGCCAAGAAACAGCTCATCAAATTACAGCTGATTTTAAATGAAGTTCGTCTGAATGCGGCCATCCGTCAGTTGCCTAGCATTTCCGGCCAGTTTGACGATGACATTCAGGAAGGAGAACGTCTGATCAGCCGTGTTCGCGTTGTTTTAGACCACAGTCCTTTGGATGTACAGACATTGAATGCCGATTTGCAGGATGCGATCGATTTCATTTACAAACTCTACAATAATGCCAACAATTTAACAGGCGTTGCCGTAATGGTTGAAAATGCCATCGTATTTGGAAATCGCTTTAGAAGTTCACATCCAGCGATGGATACAGAGCTTACAAAAGCTGAACTTTATTTCCATAACGGCGAATACACCAAAGCTTTACGCATTGCGATTCAGGCCATTGAAAATATGCACCCTGGTATCTATGAAAAACTGATTGCCAGAAAAGATCCGGCCGTTATGAATCAGGTGCAGTAACTATGATTTATTTTGATAACTCTTCGACAACCTCTGTGCGTACAGAGGTTTGTCGTCTTTATGAACAGTTGATCGAGACTTGTTTTGCCAATCCGGATGCCATGCATACACCGGGCCGGGATGTCGAAAAGAAGATGGAAACATCCCGTCTAAAGATTGCACAGATGCTGCATGTTCTGCCCCAGGAAATCATTTTTACATCAAGTGCCAGTGAATCCAACAGTTTAGCTATTATCGGATACTGCCTAAAAAACATGCATCGCGGAAAACATATCTTGACCAGTAATGTAGAACATGCCAGTGTTGCCAATTCGTTTTCATGGCTGAGGCAGTTTGGGTTCGAAGTGGAGTATTTGCCTGTGAATTCAAAAGGAATCGTGACGGAAAAAACGGTTCGAGAACATTTACGAAAAGATACGATCCTGGTTTCCTGTATGCATGTCAACAATGAAATGGGAGCCATCAACCCCATTGATAAGATTGCCGATGTCGTTCATGAAAATCCCATCTGTGTATTTCATTCGGATTGTGTACAAAGTTTTTCCAAAATCGAACTTCCTCTTGAAAAACTCGATCTGATGACGATGTCCATGCATAAGATCCATGGCTTAAAGGGGAGTGCTTTATTGATAAAAAAGAAAAAGATTCAACTTCTTCCATTGATCCAGGGTGGTCAGCAGGAGCAGGGGTTGCGAGGGGGTACGAGCAACGCCCCTGTAAATATCATTGCGGCCAAAACGATTCGACTGGCTTTAGAAGAACAAAAGAGCTCTTATGAGAAAGTTTATCAACTCAATCAGTATCTGAGAAATGAACTTTCAAAGATTCCGGGAGCTCATATCAATTCGCCGAAAGAGGCGCTTCCGTTCATCTTGAATATTTCATTTGATGCGATATCCAGTGAAGTGCTATTGAACGCTTTGGATCAAAAAGGTGTTTGTGTCAGTGCGAAAAGCACATGCTCATCCCATTCTTCCCATGCCAGTTCTACATTACTGAATATGGGATATGACGAAAAGATTGCCACCCATATGATCCGGCTTTCATTTGATGCCAACAATACCCTGGATGAAGGAAAACAATTTATTCAAATATGTAAGGAGATCTTAGATACTTATGGCTTACCAATTTGACCACATTCTGATTCGTTATGGTGAATTGTCTTTAAAAGGCAAGAATCGGAATAACTTTATCAAACAGCTTTATGAGAATATAAAAAAAGCGACCAAGAGTTTTCCAAACCTGGAAATTGAACGGCAACATGATCGAATGTATATCTATCTGCATGGCGAAGATCCTATAAAGGTAAAAGAAGTAATCGCAAAAGTATTTGGAATCTCTTCTTTTAGCTTTGCCTTAAAGGTAGAAAGCGATGCCGACAAGATTATAGAAGCCTGTTTGGAAAGTCTTCCTTTGGAATCTTCAAAGACATTTAAAGTAGCGGCAAGACGCTCGGATAAGAATTTTCCCATTATTTCGGATCAGTTGAACCGCATGGTGGCCACCGCCATTTTAAAAAACAGCGAATGGAAAGTCGATGTACATCATCCGGATGTCAAGATTGTGATCGAAGTCCATGCCGATGCCACCTACATCATGACGGATCGTTATCCGGGTGCGGGAGGCTATCCTGTCGGGGTAGGCGGAAAAGCCATGGTCTTGTTGTCGGGAGGCATCGATTCTCCGGTAGCGGCTTATCTGATGATGAAACGAGGGGTTCGTATCGAATGCATACACTTTGCCTCACCGCCTTACACCAGTCAGAACGCCAGGGATAAGGTTTTGGAACTGGCCTCTCAAATCTCCGGGTATCAGGGAGATTTGCTGGTACATATAGTTCCGTTTACCAATCTACAGCTGGCCATCTATCAAAATGCCGATGAAAGCTATGCGATTACTTTGATGCGAAGAATGATGATGCGAATTGCTTCCGGACTGGCAAAAAAACGCAATGCTCTGGCAATCTGTACAGGAGAAAGTGTGGGCCAGGTGGCTTCGCAGACGCTGGAAAGCATGCAGGCCATCAATGAAGTGACAAACATGCCTATGATTCGTCCTCTGGTATGTATGGATAAAGTAGAAATCATTGATCTCTCGAAAAAGATTGGCACCTATGATACCAGTATTCTTCCTTACGAAGATTGTTGTACGATCTTTACGCCGAAAAATCCAACGACCAAACCGCGAATCGATCGTTGTCTTAGATATGAAGACCGTTTTGATTATGAAAGTCTTGTTCAGGAATGCATTGATCAGGCAGAATCGGTTTGGGTCCATCCGCAAAAGGAAGAAGAAGACTTATTTTAGATTTCATCGCAAGATGAAGTCTTTTTTATTATGGATTTTTATTGTAGACTTTAGATATGTTGATTTGTCCAAAATGCAAACACGAGCTGGTCTTAAAGGAAAATGCATTTGTGTGCCGTGAAGGTCATTTATACGATCGAGCTAAAGAAGGCTATGTAAATCTTTCTTTAAAACAGAAAAAGAACTCGGGAGATAATAAATTAATGGTCCAGGCTCGCAGTGCCTTTTTGGAAAAGGGATATTATTCTTTCCTGCGGGAAGAACTGGCTTCAATGTTGGAAACGTATAAGGTCCATATCTTACTGGATGCCGGCTGCGGCGAAGGATATTACACAAGATGCTTCAGCAATCTTGTGCCGCATTGTTTCGGGATCGATCTTAGTAAAGAAGCCATACGGCACGCTGCCAAACGCGATAAACATACGCTGTATATTGTGTCCAGTATCTTTGCCTGTCCGTTTCCGGATAAAACATTGGATGCGATCACTTCCATTTTCGTGCCTCCTTCTTTTACCGAGTTTTATCGCTTGCTCAAATCCAACGGGCTTTGTTTTGAAGTGGTTCCGGGTCCAAGGCATTGTTTTGAACTTAAGGAAGTGTTATATGAAAATCCTTATGAAAACGAGACCACAAAACCGGATCGTAAAGGTTTTGTGTGCCAGGAAGAAAGAAATATCAAGAAAACTTTTTTGGTCAAAGAGGTGTGGGAACTGTTAGAAATGACGCC
>NZ_CALVGO010000052.1 GCF_944327125.1 uncultured Faecalicoccus sp. | reverse complement strand
GATGAATTTGGACAGAGCGGAAAACCTAATGATCTGATGAAACATTATCATTTGGATGCATCCAGTATTGCCCAAACGATCAAAGACTTTGTGAAGTAGTAATGAGCAGTTTAAGCTGCTCATTTTTTTGAATCTTACCTTTTGAAAAGTCAGATAAAGGTGTTTTTTTTGTTATATAGAAAGATAGAAAGTGTCATTGAAGACATTCACTTCTATAAGTGGGGGAGAGTTTACTATTTGATGTTTTTGTAGTGAAACTTGAAAAAATGATACTTCCTGCAGGAAATCATTGAACAAAATCAATAAAATATTTCTCTCCCGGTATTTGCCGGGAGATGTTTTTTTGAAATATTGATGTCTTTTCCAAGCTATGTTAGGATAGGAATACTGTGTGAACAAAGGAGATTTATATGCGACTGATTTTACACTACATGAAAAGGTACAAGGTGCTTGTATTCTTCAACATCTTGTCCGTTTTCGGTTTTGCCCTGGCGGAACTGGGCATTCCTACATTGATCTCGCAAATGATCGATGAGGGGGTTCTTCGCCAGGACAGCGCGTACCTGATCCACACGGGGCTGATCATTGCCCTGATCTCTGTGATCGGTGTGTTGGGTACGATTCTGTTAGGGTATTGTTGCGCTAGAATCTCTACATCTGTGACACGTGACATCCGCAACGATGTCTTTCGAAAGATTCAGAGTTTCTCGCACGCCCAGATGAATGAATTTGGAGTCTCCAGTCTGATTACCCGCACCAACAACGATGCCTTTCAGATCATGACGTTTTTGAATGTGATCTTGCGTACAGCACTTTTGACGCCGGTTATGATCGTTGTCAGTTTTACGCTGACCATTCAGTCAAATTTTGACTTGTCCTTGATCATTGCCGCTACTGTACCGGTCATCGTTTTAGGTGTCGTTCTGGTGGGAAAGTTTTCTTCTCCGATCAGTGAGCGTCAGCAGGCTTCCCTGGACCGTTTGAACCGTATCTTCCGTGAGAATCTGACAGGGATCCGTGTCATCCGTTCCTTTAATAACGATGCTTATGAAAGTGAGCGCTTTGATAAGGAAAACCGGTTCTTTATGAACCAGTCCCGTTCCTTGTTCAAGCTGATGTCCAGTACCGAACCGGTGTTCTTCTTTGTGATGAACCTGGCAGCTTTGGCCATTTATTATGTGGCATCCGGCATGATCGATGCCGATACCTTGCAGGTGGGCATGCTCATTGCGTTCATGGAATATTTGTTCCATGCCATGTTGTCGGTCATGTTATTCTGTACGGTGTTCATGATGTATCCAAGAGCGGCCGTATCGGCTAAGCGAATCCATGCGATCTTTGATTCGAATTCCACGATCCTGGATCCCGCAGAACCCAAACCGTTATCCGATATTGAATCGTTATTCTTTGACGATGTGACTTTTGTCTATCCGGATGGGGAAGAATCGGTCTTGGAACATATTTCCTTTGAAGTGAAAAAAGGAGAAACCATTGCCTTCATCGGGTCAACGGGTTCTGGAAAAAGTACATTGATTGGTCTGGTTCCGCGTTTCTATGATGTCTCCAGCGGCTCGATCAAGATCAACGGGGAAGATATCCGGCATTTTTCTTTACAGGAACTGCGTTCCAAGATTGGATATGTTTCGCAAAAAGCGTTCCTGTTTCGAGGGTCGATCCTGGACAATATCCGCTTTGGAAAAAAAGAAGCCACCCAGGAAGAAGTGGAACACGCTTCAAAAGTGGCTCAGGCGTATGATTTTATTCAGGAAAAACCGGAACAGTTTGAAGAAAAGATCGTGGAAGGGGCCACCAATGTTTCCGGAGGACAGAAACAGCGTCTGTCCATTGCCCGTGCCCTGGTGCGTCATCCGCAGATCTATATTTATGATGATTCGTTTTCGGCTTTGGACTTTGCGACCGATGCGCGGTTAAGAAAAGCGCTTAAACCGGAAGTCAAAGATGCAATCATGATGATCGTGGCCCAGCGTGTCTCGACCATTATGGATGCCGACCATATCCTGGTCTTGAACGAAGGGAAAGTGGCCGGTTACGGTACACACAAAGAATTACTGGAAAGCTGTGCGATCTATCGGGAGATCGCTTTGTCTCAGTTGAGCGAAAAGGAGCTTTTGTATGCCTAACCGTAAAGCGAGCACGAAAGACTGTATCAAGGGTCTGTTGTCCTTTATGCGCCCGTATCGCACAAAGGCCGTTATTGCCCTTTTGATGATCGTGATCACCCAGGGAGCCTTTGCCCTTAACCCGACCGTGGAAGGTATGATCACCTCGCAGCTGACCGATGATGCCATGGATATCATCAATAAGATCCCGGGAGCCCATGTTCACTTTGATGTGATCTTCAAGATCATGCTGGTGTTGTTGGGACTGTATATTTTAAAGACGGTTTCCCAGTTGATCACTTCTTTCTTTTTGACCGATGCCATTCAGGGAGCGATGCACGATTTAAGAAACGCTCTTCAAAAGAAGATCCAGCGGCTGCCGGTCCGCTATTTTGATGACCATCCTTTCGGGGATCTGTTAAGTAAGGTCACCAACGATGTCGATGCCTTGTCCAATGCCCTTCAACAGGCTTTGACAAGAGTTTTTGGCGGGATTTTGACATTTATCTTCGTAATCACGATGATGCTTCGAATCAACTTGTGGATGAGTGCCATTGCCTTGTTGATCATTCCGCTGTCTTTGATCATTACCAAGATCATTGTCTCTCATTCTCAGCGCCTGTTTGAGAAACAGCAGGCCACCTTGGGAGAACTGAACGGAACCATTACCGAGATGTACGGCGGATTCAATGAGATCATTCTCTGTGGCAAACAGGAAGATGCGGTTGAGCGATTTAAAGATGTCAACGAACGCATGTGCAAGGCCAGCTTCAAGGCGCAGTTTGTATCCAGCCTGATCTCGCCTTTGATTTCCTTATGTACGTATCTTGCGATTGGCGGGGTGGCCGTCGTGGGCTGTCTTTTTGTGATCCAGGGAGTGATCACGGTGGGAAACCTGCAGGCGTTTATCCGTTATATCTGGCAGATCAATGAGCCTTTGTCTTCCATTTCACAGTTGTCCGGTCAGGTGCAGTCTGCCTTTGCGGGCATGGGCCGAATCTTTGGCATGCTGGAAGAGGAAGAGGAAGTGCCGGAAAACCCGGAACCGGCCGTATTAACCGATGTCAAAGGCAATGTAAGTTTCGAACACGTGCAGTTTGGCTATGATGACGAATTGTTGATGCACGATGTCAATATTGATGTTAAACCAGGACAGATGGTGGCCATCGTAGGACCGACCGGGGCCGGGAAGACAACCTTGATGAACTTACTGTTGCGCTTTTATGATGTCAAAGGCGGAGCCATCAAGATCGATGGCGTTGATATCCGGGATATGAAGCGAGAAGACCTTCGCTCTTTGTTCTCTCTGGTTTTACAGGATACCTGGCTGTTTAACGGTTCGGTCTATGACAATATCCGTTATGGACGAAGAAAGGCGCGAAAAGATGAAGTGATCGAAGCGGCCAAGATGGCCAATGTGCATCATTTTATCCGTACTTTGAGCCAGGGGTATGATACCCAGCTCAACGAAGAAGCCAACAACATCTCCCAGGGAGAAAAACAATTGTTGACCATCGCCCGTGCGATCTTGAAAGATCCGCATATCCTGATTCTGGATGAGGCGACCAGTTCGGTGGATACGCGTCTGGAAAAGATGCTTCAGGAAGCAATGCAGAGGGTCATGGCCAACCGTACCAGCTTTGTGATCGCACATCGTTTATCTACGATCAAGAATGCCGATTTGATCCTTGTGCTTCAGCATGGAAACATTATTGAACAGGGAACGCATGAATCGTTATTAGCCCAAAAAGGATTCTATGAAAAGCTGTATCATTCTCAGTTTGCTCATCAGGAATAGAAGAACTTCGGTTCTTCTTTTTTTGTCGAGTTATAGTATAATTTAAGCATAAAGGAACCTTTTAAGATGTTTAAAAAATCAATTGATAAAATGTTGGATGAATGTGTCCAGGAAATCATGGAGACAAAAAATCCGGTAATCAAAAAAGCATTAAAGTCTGTAAGGTCCAGTATGAAGGAAGAAAACTTCAACAGTTTCCTTCGTGATATGGTTTCTCATCATATCTCCGCAATCTTGGAAACCAATCCGGAAGAAGATGAAATCGAAAAAAACGTAGAGCGGGATTTCTCACAGGTGCAAAAGGAAATGCCAAACTTGCATAAATCGGTTGTGTTTAAAGTGGAACTCGATGGGTTTGAAAAAGAAGTGTACCGGGAATTTGAGATGCCTTACTTTGCGCCAATCAGTTCTTTAGCTTATATTATTCTATATACTTTTAACACGATGGCGTATCATCTTTTTGATATTCAATATAAAAAATTCGCTATATTAGTGAAGCCGATCCAGGCGATTATCCGCCTTTTGAACCTATCGAATGGGCCAGCGAGCATTTTCTGCCTGAATTGAATTTACGGAAGAATTCAAAACTAAAGATGGAATATGATTATGGAGAAGGCTACGAGTTTACCATCCGTGTCAAAGAAATACGTAAACACGATAAACAGTTTTCGCTTGGGGATGCCCGTATTCTTTCCGGCAAAGGATTTGGTCTTTGGGAAGATGCCCGTTATTATATGGAGTTGTATTATAACGATCCTAAAAGATTCTATAAAGAAATCGCCGAGGATGGCTTGAATAAGGGAGATTTCCCTATTGATTTTGATTTTGAACTGGAGGCTCAAAACGCAGCGTTGAAAGAAGAATTTGAAAAGATCTTGATCGGGTATGAAATGCCGGAAGGTTTCATTCCCCCTGAAGAACTTTCGTAAATGAGATCTCCAGACAACTGGAGATTTTTTGTATAGGAGGAAGAACATGCGAGTATCCAAAAGCTGTGCAAAGTGTCTTTATGATAAACAGGCGCATTTAAGTCAGGATGAAGTCTATCTTGAAGAAGTAAGAAACATCATCAACAACCGAAAGGAAAAAGATACGGCTCCGTATCTGGTCTATCGGTTCAATCAGGCGTATGAAAAAATTTATGGAAAGGGCATTTCTTATAAAGAAATCAAGAAGAAGTACAACGATCTTGTGCTTTCCATGGAAACGGTCTTAAGAAAAGAAATTCAGGCTTCTAACGATCCGATTCAAACGGCTTTTCTTTTTGCGAGGTTAGGCAATTATATTGATTTTGGGGCCATGAATGAAATCGATGATCAGAAATTTCTGGCACTGTTTCAAGAGGTCAAAATGAGCAAAAAAGATAAAGAGGTCATGACATCTTTTCTGGAACAGTGCAAAAAAGCAAAAACATTTTTACTGATCACAGACAACTGTGGAGAGATCGTACTGGATAAACTGTTTTTGGAAGAATTAAAGAAATGCTTTCCTCAATTAAAGATCACTGTGCTTGTCCGCGGAGGCGAGATCCTGAACGATGCCACTAGGGAAGATGCCGAATATGTCGGACTGGATAAAATCGCTGTCATTGAAGATAGTGCAAACAAGGTGGCTGGAACGATCTATGACATGCTTCCTAAACGGATCCAGGATCTGATGGATCATAGCGATGTGATCCTTTCCAAAGGACAGGGTAACTTTGAATCGTTATCGTATCAGGGACGGCATATCTTTTATTCTTTTTTGTGCAAGTGCGATTTATTTATCGAACGATTTGATGTACCGGTTTTATCCGGCATGTTTGTCGAGGAGAATAAACCATGTTGACAGACAAACAAAAAAAGCTGTTACAAAGAGCCGTTATCTATCCAACCATCGTGATCACGGGCATGGTTCTTAGTTTTACGATTCCTTTTTTATGGCTTTTCTTGTTCATGATCGATGATTTGGTTTTAGAAAGCCAGGAATTCTTTGTGGTTGGATTGTATGCCCTGTTCATTTTGGTTTTTATCATCCTGGCTATCCTTTTTGTATTAGGAATCTATATTCAAAGAGCTGTCCGAAAAAAAGAATGGATCGAAATGGCAGAAATGGCCAAGGTGAAGCTGGAAGGGCCTGATGGCATTTCTCTTTTAGAGAAAGCGGCCAATATTGGCCTTGCCTTGACGCCTTTAAACTTCAGTTCTCCAGCTGGCATGATTGCCGAAGTCCGTCTTTACAAACGGATGAAGGCCATACGCAATGCGGCCATGCAGATGTGTGTTCTTTTCCGGGAAAAGATTCCAAATCGTATCACGTATACTTTTGTTTTTGTATTGATTCCAGTAGTACTCTTATTGGGTTTATTTGGCTTCCGGTATATCGACAGTATCCAAACCAATCGAGGGGATGCTCAAAGAACGGCTGAAGTCGTTGATCATATTGAAGATGTCTTTGAAACCACTTGTGCCGATCTCTATGTTCAAGATCCGTTGGCTCAATTTGACCGTAACGGCTATACCATAAGCGCTGATCTCTATGAAGAAGGGAAGATCTCGTATAAGAGTTCACAAATTGAAATCCGTGTGAACAATGAAGGTCAGATTCAAAGTGTGGACTATCGGTTAGGAGTGAATGTTCAGGATACCAAAGAAAACAACCTGACGCGCATGGAGCAGGAACTGGAACAGCTTTATGATCTGTTGATGGAAACCGATGTCGAAATGACCAGTGAAAGTCTGAAGGCAAAACCTTACTTTCCTCAGGAGATGATCGATGCATTTATGGATCATTCTTACTATGAGGATATTTCTGGAGAAGCGGAAAAGGATTTCTATGTCGGCTATATCACTAGTGAAGAAGAAAATTATGAACTCTATGGGGAAACGTATTTCTATTTCATGATGGATTGATGGAGTACCAAAAACAAGACAGTAAAAGAAAGCTCTCTTGTGTAGGGAAGAATCGCCTTTTATAATGAAGCTAGAGGTGAACTTCATGAATCGAAATCAGAATAAAAGAATCGCCCGTGAGGGCATGATTGCCGCAATCGCTATTGAAAAAGGGAAAAAGGCAGGTTTAACTCCTTTTCAAGCGGGGATGATTCGCGGTATCCAACGCATACACGAAGACAAAAAGAAGAATAAATAGTTTCCTCCTTCTTTCGTCCCTAAGGTAACTTAGGGATTTTTTTATCCATTCAATCCCTAAGGAATAATGATATAATAAGATCGTAGTTTTAAAGAAAGATAGTTATGGAAAAGATATTTGTATCCAATAATGTTTCACAAGGAAGAAAAGTACTGACGACATTAGAAAATGAATTGTCAAAATGTACTTCTTTTTCTATGAGTGTAGCCTTTATTACCGTGGGAGGGTTAACGCCTTTATTAGAAACGTTGAAAAACTTAGAAGAAAAAGGGATTCCTGGACAAATCTTAACGACGGATTATTTGTTGTTTAGTGATCCCAAGGCGTTAGAAAAATTAGAGCAGTTCTCGAATATCGATTTAAGAATGTATTGTTGCCAAGAAGGGGAAGAAGGCTTTCATACCAAGGGCTATATATTTAAAAATCCAGAACATTATCGTGTGGTAATGGGAAGTTCTAACTTAACTTTAAGTGCATTGACAAAAAATATTGAGTGGAACACAAGCTTTGAAGTTAAAGAAGATGAAAAATATACGCATCATTTATTTCAGGAGTTTAAACAGCTTTGGGATTCTCAAAACACAAAAGAATATGCTTCGATTCAATCGGCCTATAAAGAGCGGTTTACAGAAGCCAAACCTCTAAAAACAGAATTACAAACTCTTTCTCAAGAAGAATCAACACAAGAATTAAAACCGAATTCTATGCAGCAAGAAGTGATCAAAAGCCTTCAGAAATCTATTCAAGAAGGCCAAGATCGCGGTCTTTTGGTGTCGGCTACCGGCACAGGAAAGACGTATGCCTCGGCGTTTGCCCTAAAGAATATAAAACCAAAAAAAGTCTTATTTTTAGTTCATAGAGAACAAATTGCCAAACAGGCTATGAAGAGTTATCAAAAAGTCTTCCAAGGCCACAAAACCTTTGGCTTATTGTCGGGAAATTCTAAAGAATACGATGTGGATTGTTTGTTTTCTACGATGCAGACGATGGCAAAAGAAGAATCCTTAGCGCATTTTTCAAGAGATGCCTTTGATGTGATCGTGATTGATGAAGTGCATCGAGCAGGGGCACAGAGCTATCAAAAAATCATGAAATATTTCCGTCCCCGATTCTGGTTTGGCATGAGTGCCAGTCCAGAAAGAACGGATGATTTTGATATTTATTCTTTGTTTGATCACAATATATTATATGAGATCCGTCTTCAACAGGCTTTAGAAGAAAACTTATTGTGCCCGTTTCATTATTTTGGGATCCAAGATTTAGAAATCGATGGTGAAGTCTTTGATGATGAAACCGGACTTAGAAATTTCTCAAAATTAGTCAGTGATGTCCGTGTGGATTATATCTTAAAACAAGCGAATTTTTATGGATATTCAGGCAATCGTCCAAAAGGCTTAATTTTCTGCAGCAATAAACAAGAGGCTAAAGAACTTTCTAGAAAGTTTAATGAACGAGGCGTTCCTTCTGTTTCTTTATCGGGAGAAGATTCACAAAGTTATCGGGAAGAATGTATTGAACGCTTGACCAGTGACTCAAGAGAAGATTATTTAGAGTATATCTTTACCATTGATATTTTTAATGAAGGTGTCGACATTCCAGAAATCAACCAAATCATTATGCTTCGACCGACGCAAAGTGCGATTATTTTTGTCCAACAGTTAGGCCGTGGGCTTAGAAAAACATCGGATAAAGAATTTGTGGTCATCATTGATTTTATTGGAAACTATAAAAACAACTTCTTAATTCCGCTGGCTCTATCCGGGGATCGTTCCTACAACAAAGATAC
>NZ_CALVGO010000051.1 GCF_944327125.1 uncultured Faecalicoccus sp. | reverse complement strand
ATCATAAGAAATGTCTCATAAATAGATTCTAAAAATACATCCGATCGGTCGATAACATTGGGCATGATCCCCGTGAGGAAATCCATCATCACTTCATCACCTCCACTTGTACCTGGTTGTCTTCACAAAGCTGTAAAGCACTTTCCATATCTTCTTGTTTTCCGGTAAGAACACAAATCAAGGTGCCAAATGGTACATCATGCACGATTTCAACATTTCCGAAAATAATCGAACAATCGACATTGTATTTTCTGGAGATCGTCGAAATCAATGCTTCTTTTGTGTTCCCGCTTTGATAGCTTAATTTCACTAATCTCTGATTGGAATCAATTTGAACCAAAGGATGTTTGTTTTCTAAAAGTTCATCGATCTTGCCTAAATTGTTTGTGGTGTTGATAAAGTTTTTTGTGACCGGCATCTGAGGATGTGAGAACACATCCACAATGTTTCCTTCTTCCACAACTTTGCCATTTTCCATTACGGCAACACGATCACAAATATCTTTGACAACCGCCATCTCATGCGTGATCAAGATCACGGTCAAATTCAATTCCTTGTTGATGCGGCGAATCAATTGAAGGATCTGCTGTGTGGTATGAGGATCCAAAGCAGAAGTCGCTTCATCGCATAAAAGCACTTTCGGCCGCGTAGCCAAGGCTCTGGCAATGGCCACACGCTGTTTTTGTCCACCGCTTAACTGGGACGGATAAGAATCCTTACGATCTTTCAACTCAATCAGCTCCAACAAAGAATCCACACGTTTTTGAATCTCGTCTTCTTTCATCTTCATATGACGCAAAGGAAACGCAATATTTTCAAAAACAGTACGGGATCGCATCAGATTAAAATGCTGGAAGATCATTCCCATTTCCTGTCTCTTTAAGCGCAATTCCTTATCGCTAAGCTTTAGAAGATCTTTATCATCAAAGAAAACCGCGCCTTGTTCCGGTTTCTCCAATAAGTTGATGCAGCGAACGAGGGTCGATTTGCCGGCCCCGGAAAATCCAATGATTCCGAAGATTTCACCATCCTGGATTTCAAGACTGACATCTCTTACGGCATGAACATTTCCGTTTCGGGTTTGAAAGGTTTTTGTCACATGTTCTAATTTGATCATCTTTTCTTTCCTTTCTAAAATAAAAAAACTTTCATCCATCATAGGACGAAAGTTGAATTCCGTGTTACCACCTATTTTCGCAAAATGATCACTCATTTTACCTCATCAAGTACAAACATACTCTATCACGATAACGGGTGAATCCGTCAAAGTCTAAATATCGACCTTGCAACTCCAAGACCATGTTCCCTAACAATCTCTTTATCCTCTTTCAGCGTTCAAGGACTCTCTTCTTAAAGAAATACGATAGGTACTCTTCTCTTCAACATCATTTATGCATAGATAATATCAACGAGATGAAAGAATGTCAATCATTTTCTGAAAATTTTTCATAACTTAACAGACCATCCATTCCGGATAGAAAGGGATCCCGTTTTTGATCATCCGGTGGATCAAAGGCCGGCCAATCGTTTGGAAGTAATGTTCAATTGTTGGAACCTGCAAGACTAAAAGATCCGCCCGTTTCCCAGGTTCAATCGAGCCTCTGTCAGTAAGGTCAAAAGTTTTGGCAGGAAGGCTGGTCATCGCTTCCAGCAAAGTTTTTGCGTCTACATTATGCATGTGAAACAAGTAATAACATAACGGCTGAAAAGAATAGACGTAACTGTTTGGTTTACCAAATCCACAGGAAATCAAAAACTTCTTCGGTGATATATTTTCATATTCATATTCTCTTTCTACAATAGGAAGTGAACATTCGTTTTTCTGTAAAAAGATATCCTGCGTCAAGTCCTTCTTTAAAACTTCAGGATCTTTTGTGAATAAGGTCAAGATTCCATTTTGGCGCATAGCGAACATGGCCGTACGATTTTCACGCAGCTGATCGCCTATACGGACATGACGAAAACCCTTAAAGTTGCAGTCAATAAAGCCTGGAACAACGATTTCTCCCACGGCATCAATCACACGGGTGGCATCATCGATCCATTTCAGATAGGAGCCAGTTCCGATTTCAACGATTTGCTCATGATGTATGGCAATGTATGCTTTTTGAAGAATCGTAAATTGATCATCGCATGTATATAAATTTTCAATATTTTTTATTAAAAGTGTTGCTTTCATATTTCTCTTTCTTCTGCAATAATTATAAACATAAGAAGGTAAAAAGTATAGGTGAGGTAATATGTTTTCTCTTATAAAGAAAAAGAAACCCATTATCGTAACGATTCATGGATTTGGAAAAATGTGCCAACATGAATTTGATCCGTTGACCCAGTATCTTAAAAATGAAAAATATGACGTCATACAATTTGATATCTATGATCTTTATGATCAAAAAGATACCGATCCCAAGATATGGATCCGGCGCTGTGAAGCCTACCTTCAGAAAGCTTTTAAACAAAGTCGCGATGTTATCTTGGTTGGCTTTTCCATGGGTGGTGTGATTGCGAGTTATCTGGCATCCATCTATCCTGTAAAAAAGCTGATCCTCATTGCGCCTGCTTTTCAATATCTGGATCTCTATAAAATTGGGCACGCTTCTTTATCCACACTGAAAAATCTGGGTAAAAAAGATACAAAGCTTCCTTCTTCTCTACAGACGAAAACATTTATGACAATCGTAGACCAGTATAAAGAATCCATTTACCATGTAGAATGTCCCATCCTGATCCTTCATGGAACAAAAGATGAAGTTATCTCATGCGATGTCTCTTGTTCCGTATATAAAAAAATCAAGGATCACAGTCGCCTGGTCCTGATTGAAGGAGGAAGACATCGTATGCTCTACGATCACCAGGGCTATGAGGGTTTATGTTTTCATCTCATCAAAGATATGATCAAAGAAAATTTATTTTAAAAAGAGGGAATCCCCTCTTTTATTTATGTTCATTGAGCAATTTTAATTTAAGATCCAGAAGATCTTTAGTCAAATCGACATAGTATTCCTGCGGATAGGCAAATCGTTTGATTTCTTCCCATATCGTAGCCAGCTCGCGCTTGGAGTATTCACGAATTCCATCAAGGCTTGGACACTGATACACGACTTCTCCCTGGACAAAAATAGGAACAAGGAGTTCTCTTAATTCATAGCTTCCCCCTTCAATGACTTTATATTTCCATCGTGACATAGGATGATAGATCGTTAAATCTTTTGTGTCATCAAATTTTTCATCTTCAAGAGCAAGCAGATCAGCTTGGGCCATACCGGTTTCTTTTTCATAAATCCGGTACACCTTTTTCATGCCTGGATTGGTCACCTTTTCCACGTTATCACTAATTTTGATCTTCGGTATCATTTGGCCATCTTTTTCAATCGCCACCAGTTTGTATACCCCGCCAAAAACAGGTGAATTTTTAGAACAAATCAAATTTTCTCCAACCCCAAAAGAATCAATTTTCGCTCCCTGCTGATGAATCAAAGACTCGATTACATATTCGTCCAGGGAGTTGCTGACAACGATTCCGCAATCCTGCATTCCGTTGGCATCCAGTTCTTTACGCACCTGTTTCGAAAGATAAGCCATATCTCCCGAATCAATACGAACACCCTTTAAACGATAACCGTTCGGTTCCAAATAGTCTTTGGCAACGCGAATGGCATTTTTGATCCCACTTTTTAAAGTGCTGTACGTATCAATTAAAAGTGTACAGTTTTGCGGATACGTTTTGGCATAGAAAAGAAACGCTTCATATTCATTGTCAAAACTCTGGATAAAAGAATGAGCCATCGTTCCTAAAACAGGAAGTCCATATTCTTTACCGGCAAAAGTTGTTGCTGAACCAGCGCATCCGGCAATGTAGGCCGCACGAGCTCCATAAATGGCCGCATCAAAATTGTGTGCACGGCGGGCACCGAATTCCATAACCGCTCTTCCTTCGGAAGCCTGTACGATGCGGTGAGCCTTGGTCGCAATCAAAGTCTGGTGATTCAAGGCAAGAAGCAATGCAGTCTCGACCAGTTGGGCTTCAATGATCTTAGCTTTAACACGAACCAGCGGTTCATGAGGAAAAACAGGGGTACCTTCAGGTATCGCATATATATCCCCTGTAAAGCGAATCGTGGACAAGTAATCGAGAAATTCTTCAGAAAATTGATGAAGCGAACGCAAATAATCGATATCTTCCTTATCAAAATGAAGATTTTTTACATATTCAATCACCTGTTCCAACCCGCAGAAAAGGCAAAATCCTCCATTATCAGGGTTATTTCGGTAAAATAAATCAAAAACAACTTCTTGATCTTTATTCAAATTAAAATAACATTGACTCATCGTCAATTCATAAAAATCCATTACTAAGCTTAAATTCCGAGTTTTATTCATATTGATCTCCAATCTTTGATACGACAAGAATCCCATTTGTCTCCATGTTTTTCAGACTGAAAAAATTCCACCGTTTGGCATCATGTATGCTTTCTATATCATACGTATCTACACAGTCAACCGGTACAATCACACGCTGTTCCTTGTAGTTGTGTTCGTTAAGCCATGAATTCAAAGAAAGGGCAAATTGCAGGATGCACAGATCGGTGCAGCACCCGGTAAGTATGATATCTTTATGATTCTTCAATGTGGGCAGAAGATCCTGAAAAGAAGGACTCATAAAAGTATTGGTAGAATTCTTATAGATTCTAGTTTTAACATAAGGCCTCAATTCCTCAATCACTTCGCTTTCAGCAGTCCCTTTAACACAGTGGAGTGGATAAGAACAAAACTCTTTAGAATCAGGAGCATGTCCATCACAGATAAAGATCGAAGCATCGATTTTTTTCAGAAGATTTTCAATATTCTTCGAAATATCAAGAATTGCTTCATCATGAAGAGATCCTTCTTTAATGAATCCATTGATCATATCCACCACAAACAGAATCGGTTTCCTTAAATTCTGAAGTGGGAATTCTTTGTATTGGTTTTCTTTTAAACGTGCCATAAATTTCACCTTTTTTGTATTATAACACGAAAAAAGAAGTTCTATTCCTGAACTTCCTTTTTCGAATCTTTTAATAGTTCTTCCAGTTTGATCTGAAATTCTGGATTTTGTTTGATATATTGTTTGGCCGCTTCTTTTCCCTGTCCGATTTTTTCTCCTTCAAAGCTATACCAGGCTCCACTCTTTTTAACAATACCGGCATCAACACAAAGATCCAATAATTCCGAGACGTAGGAAATTCCCTCTCCATAGATAATTTCCAAAATGGCTTGTTTAAATGGAGGGGCCACTTTATTTTTCACGACCTTGACGCGAACTTTATTTCCTATGACATCCGTTCCATTTTTAATGGCATCGGCTTTTCGAATATCGATACGAACTGAACTGTAGAACTTCAATGCGATACCGCCAGGTGTCGTTTCTGGATTTCCATACGTAATTCCGACCTTTTGACGAAGCTGGTTGATAAAAATCGCAGTGCATTCATTATGATTCATGATTCCTGCCAGTTTTCGCATCGCCTTGGACATTAAACGAGCCTGGGATCCCACTTGAAGATCTCCCATTTCACCATCCAACTCAGCTTGCGGAACTAAAGCGGCTACACTGTCTACAACAACAAGATCCACTGCCCCACTCTCAATAAGCATAAGCATGATATTCAATGCCTGTTCTCCAGAATCCGGCTGAGACAAGATCAATTCGTCAATATCAACTCCCAGATTGCGTGCATAAACTGGATCAATGGCATTTTCCGCATCAATAAAAGCCGCACGTCCACCTTGTTTTTGAACTTGGGCAATCGCATGAAGCGCTAACGTTGTTTTCCCACTGGATTCAGGGCCAAAAACTTCAATGATTCGTCCTTTTGGATATCCGCCGATTCCTAAAGCCTGGTCCAGCAAAAGACTGCCGCTGGGAATCGGTTCTACATCCACTGCAGGACGATCCCCGAGTTTCATGATGGATCCTTTTCCGTATTCTTTTTCAATTTCGTTTAATACATCATTTAATAATTTATCTCTATTCTCTTCTTTTGGCATTTGTTACTCCTTTTCAATTATATCAGCCAGACGACTGATCATTTCATCAACGACATGCTGACGTAGTGTATTTCTTTCCTCATTTTTAAAATGGAACGAAAAGCTGATTGTATTTTCTTTACCAGAAATCGCACAAAAAACATCACCGGCAGGTTTTCCTTCCATTGTATCAGGACCTGCATTGCCTGTAAACGATACACAGTAATCAACATCCAAAAGCTTTTTTGCTTTGATTGCCATTTCCTCTGCACACTGTTTTGATATCACTCCATATTGATGAATAACTTGAGAATCGACACCCACAACGGTTTCCTTGATTTCTGTAAAATAAGTTACAAACCCGCCTTTGAGGACCTGACTGGCTCCTGGAACCGAAGCGAGTTTTGCGCAAAACAAGCCGGCTGTCAGGCTCTCGCACGAACCAATCGTCCGTCCCTTCTTTCTGGCAAGATGGATCAAATCTATTTCATTCATTACATGCTCTCCAAAACATAACTTTTCAATTTCATAAAATAGATCCAGCCGCTAAATACACTGACAAGTGCCGCTGCCCAGAGTAAGATCTGGTCGACCGGAATCCCTATATAGACAAACGGCCAGTTTTTCAACAACAAAAAGACAATGGCAAACATCTGAAGCACCGTTTTTAGTTTTCCATAAAAGCCGGCACTTACAACTTTTCCATGTTGACTGGCAATCATTCTTAATCCATCTACGACAAGATCTCTTGCGATCATAAGTAAAACGGCGATGACATTGGCTTGATGCGTATAAACCAAAAGAATCAAAACCGTATTCACAAGCATTTTATCGGCAATCGGATCGGCAAATTTTCCAAACGATGTAATCAAATTATTCTTTCTGGCAATTTGCCCGTCCAACATATCCGTAATACTGGCTGCCGCAAAGATCAAAAAAGCCAGAACATCACGAAACGCAAGATGATTGGATTCGTGAAGAATCCCCAGATCGGATGGAATCAGTAAATACACGAGGACCACCAATGGTACCATCGCAATTCGAATCAATGTCAATTTATTCGGTAAATTCATAATCAACTTCCTCCATATACGATTGATCCTGAGTCGTTGAAGATTGTTCCTCTGTTTCAGATTGTTCTTCTTCTAAAGATTCATTGTCCACGACTTCAATATAGATCGTTGCCGGAGTTCCCGGAGCCCAGTACGTCGCATTAAAAGTTATCGTATTGTTGGCAATAGTGAATGTTGTATTTCCACCAACATAATTGGTAACCTCAATCGCAATTGTACAAGGCTGATCGACCTCCACTTGCTGTTCGAAAGAATCTTCATATTCTTTGTTTTGATTTTTTTCATCAAGAACAAGATCATCTTTATAGATGATAACTTTTGAAGGTTCCGGCAATTCAATCTTTACGGAAAATTCTTCTGTCGTTTCGATAACATTGGATAAACGATAGACATTTTCTTCCACACTCAGAACTTCAAAGTTATATTCCTGTTTTTCACGAGTATCCTGCCGCTGCTGAGCAAGACGATCTGTTTCTTCTTCTTTTTGCCGCAGTTCTTCCTGGCGATTGGCCTCCAATTTGGCTGCTTCATTGGCAGCTTGTGAATCGAGCCAGAAATTGAAAGCTGCAAACAGACAAACAATCACAACAGCAATCAACAATAATTTTTTTATATCCCATTTTCTTTTCCACTGCATGTTTCGCGAAAAAGAAGAAACACTTTTTTGAAAACGGCTGCGCGCAGGTTTCTTTCTTTGTGTACTGGAAACATTTGGCATTTGCTGAACCAATCTTTTTTGCGCCATAGAAAGATCCATCTCTCTTTGCTTAGCGTATGCATTAATATCTTTATCCACTTCGTCTTTGATAGCGTTCCAGTTTACGCCAATCGCATCGCAATACGCATGGACAAAATAGCGAACAAAAGAAAAGTCATCCGAAAAAACATCCAAATTGTGACTTTCGATTGCCTGAATATACTGAGGTGCTAAACGCGTCTGGCTTGAAACATATTCGATTGTGAGATTTAAATCTTGTCTTCTTTGTCTGAGAATATGATAATAGGCCATAAAATCCCCCTTAAGCTTTATTATTATATCAAAAAGGTATAGAAAATTCTTGAAATTATAAAAAAAGGGACAAAATCCCCTTTATCTTCTTTTGTTAATATTCCAGGTACCAATGACTTCATTGACCGTGGAAACGGTCACAAACGATTTATAATTGGATTTGTGCAAATAATCCAATAACCTTTTATATTCACTGGTTGTCATGATCGTTACCAGCTCCACTCGCTCTTGTTGATCAAAAGCGCCTTTCGCAAGATATAAAGTGGCACCTCTTTTCATCGTATTAATAATATAATCTTTTATTTGTTCATAGTCTTCGGAAAGTATGCAAATTTTCTTTTTCTTATTGAAGCCGCCAATAAAATAATCGATGGCCAGACCGTTGGCATAAGTTCCAATCAAACTGACAACCAGAGTTCCAACATCGTAAACGAGAATCGATGACATCGCAGTAATAGCTCCACAAATATTCAAAGCCTTCCCAATATCCATGTGTGAATATTTACTTACTATCTTTCCTACGATATCCAATCCGCCGCTAGAAGCATTCACATTAAATAAGATGGCCTGTCCAAAAGCAATGATCAAGGTGTAAGAAATCAAATCATAAACACTATTGTTCGTAAGAGAATAAACCACTGGAAAAAGGAACTCAAAGATTCCTAAAAAAACAGGAAGCAAAATAGAAGTATATACTGTTTTGGTCCCAAATTCTTTTCCGATGAAGATGAAGCCAATCACTAATAAACCGATATTCAACACAAAGGTTATGGCAGAGATCGAAAAAGGAATCATTTGATGAATCACCATGGCTAAACCAGAGATACTTCCCACAACGATTCCGCTGGGAATCAGAAAAAAGTAAATTGAAAAGGAAATAATGAACATCGCAATCGTAATCTTAAAATATTCACTAAAAACATTTTGATTCATCTTGTATACCTCCTGGAACTCCGTTGAAATTATATCAATCTATATGGAAAATACAACCATAAAAAAAGACCCGGCAACGTGCTATGTTCGCAGGGGCAGGCCCAACTATTTTCGCCGCTGAAGTGCTTAACTT
>NZ_CALVGO010000050.1 GCF_944327125.1 uncultured Faecalicoccus sp. | reverse complement strand
ATTCGAACCCACGTGCCCGTGAAGGCAACTCGATTTCGAGTCGAGCTCGTTATGACCACTTCGATACGTCTCCGTGCTCATGTATTGTATCATAAAAGTAAGCGTATAGTAACTAAATTTCATTGAATGGCAAAAAATGATTTGATATACTCGCGTTATGGTAACCTTTTTAGTTAAAAAATTCGTCAAAGACTATCAAAATACAAAGGATTCCCATGTGCGCAGTGCTGTAGGACGTCTTTGCGGCTATATTGGGATCCTGGCCAATGTTTTTTTATTTGTGATCAAATATTTGATTGGGGCGATCGTCAACAGCGTTTCCATACGGGCCGATGCGATCAACAACCTGTCGGATGCCTGCAGCAATATCATTTCGATCGTATCCTTTCATCTTTCCAACAAACCGGCAGATAAGGAACATCCCTTCGGCCATGAAAGAACCGAAACGATCGCATCTTTGTTTGTGGGGCTGATCGTTGGCTATATCGGTATCGAAATGGCAAGAGAAAGTGTGAACAAGATCCTTCATCCAGAAGCTGTGGATTTTCGCATGGTCACGGTCTTGATTCTGGTGATCTCGATCCTGGTCAAGCTTTGGATGTATTTCTACAATAAAAAGCTTTCCAAGATCTATGATTCTTCCCTGTTGGAAGCGACTGCCCTGGATTCCATCAGTGATGTGATGGGGACAGGGGCCGTTCTTCTTTCTACGGTATTATCACCTCTGGTACATTGGAATCTGGATGGGTACATGGGCATCATCGTTTCGTGTTTGATTCTATACAACGCCTATGGTCTGATCAAAGAAGTCATCAATTCTTTACTGGGAGAAGCACCGGACACCAAGATCGTACAGGAATTGAATCGGACGATCTTATCGGATCGGCAAGTTCTGGGGGTCCACGATTTGATGATCCATAATTATGGACCGAATCGTTTGTTTGCGAACGCGCATGTGGAAGTGGATTCGGATCAGGATATTTTTGTGGTTCATGATGCCATTGACAATATTGAACGAAAAGTAAAAAAAGAAATGGGGATCGAACTGGTTCTTCATATGGATCCGGTCAAGGTCAACGACCCTTTGACCGAACAGTATAAGAAACAAGTGGCCAAGGCCATCAAAGCGTTGAATGTGGAATGGAATTTCCACGATTTCCGTATCGTATCGGGACCGACCCATGTCAATCTGGTTTTTGATCTGGTCATTCCGTTTTCGGAGAAACGAACCAAGGAGGAAATCAAGGCACTTTTAAAAGAGAAAATCGATTCAGATAAAGAAGTCTATCTTGTATTAACAATTGACCATCCTATGGCTTAGGATGGTCTTTTTATATATCCGAAGGTAAAGTGTTCTCCGCATTTAGGAAATTCCCGGGTGCGGTTGTTGCGGCGATAGCTGAAACAGTTTTGGGCATCGGTCAAAGTGTCCATATCTGAGAGATGGATGTTTTCTTTTGGGATTCCCAGATCCATCAGCATCTTTGCGTTGAGTCCCTGATTATCAAACAGGGCCTTTTCCTTGGAAAGAGGATGAATAAAAGGACGGGAGTCCATGGGCAGATCCTGGATCTGTTCCACGACTTCCATGCCGATCTCCAAAGAAGAAACCTGCAGGCTGGGGCTGAAGAAGACTTTTGTGTTTTCAGGATGCAGCAGTCCCTCCTGGATCAGATGACAAACGGTCTTTCTGGTGATCATCTGCACGCTTCCTTTCCATCCGGAATGAATGACGCAAAGGCAGGGAGTGCTCTCATCGATCAGCAAGATTCCCAGACAGTCGGCGGTAAAAACACCAATCAAGATCTCAGGCTCGGTGGTATACAGGGCATCGACATCCATGATACTGGACTCTTTATCATACGCACCTTTTGTGAGATCGTTTTTAGTTACACGATAATAATTGGCGGTGTGTTTTTGCCAGGGAAGGGCCCAGTGATCCAAAGGAAGCGTTTCTTTTTCGAGTTCAAATCGGTTTTTCATGACGCCTTTTGGGTCGTTGCATACGTGGAGGGCCATATTGTTCTGATCGGGTTTTTGGGCATCTTTCAAAGTGGTGGCTCCATAAATGATGTTTTGATTCCATACTATTTTTTTCATAGATTTATTGTATCAGAAAAGAAGAAAAAAGTTCGATTTTTAGCACTAAACACTTGCGCTTGCTAAAGAATATGGTATACTGTTAGCAGACAAAGGATAAGAGTGCTAGAAAGGGGCCTTGGATATGGAACTGACACAGCGGCAAAAAGTGATCTTCAAAACAATCGTTGAAGAGTTTACACGATGTGCAGAACCGGTAGGATCTAAGACACTGATGCAGATCCTGGATTTTCCGGTTTCTTCAGCGACCATTCGAAACGAAATGGCCACATTGGAGAAAGCGGGATTGTTGGAGAAGACGCATACTTCCAGCGGACGTATCCCGAGTCAAAAAGGATATCGCTACTATGTGGAATATCTGATGGAAGCCAACCTGGATTCGCAGGTCAAGAATTCCTTGCAGCAGGTATTTTCACAAAGACACTATTCCATTGACGAAGTCGTTGAAAAGAGCTGTGATATCTTGAGCCATATGACCAATCTGACCAGTATCGTACTGGGGCCGGACAGCCGAAGTCAGAAGCTTCAGCATGTGCAGCTGATTCCTATCAGCGAAACCAGTGCAGTCGGCATTATTGTTACCGATCAGGGGCATACGGAGAACAAGGTATTCAACTTTGGAACAGAAGTTTCGGTTCAGGATATCAAAACGTGTACTGAACTGTTGAATGATCAGCTGACGGGGACTTTGATCAGTGAAGTGGTTGACAAAATGAAGGAGATCGAACCTTTGATGGCAGCCAAGGTCGTTCGTCATGAAGTGCTCTTCGAAGCGTTTGTAACAGCGTTCATGCGCTTTGCCACCGAAAAGGTCAAAGTTTCAGGCCGAAGCAACATGCTCTATCAGCCGGAGTTCAGCGACTTGGGAAAACTGAAGGAACTGATGGCCGTGCTGGAGAATTCCAGTCTCTTTCATCAATGGACAGATCAGGCCGACAATGTGATGGTTCAGATCGATTCGCGAAATGAACTGCTTCAGATCGGTGATTGTTCTGTTGTCACAACGAAATTCCATTACAACAACGATGAAGAAGGACAGCTGATGGTCGTAGGGCCGAATCGAATGCAGTATTCGAAAGTGGTCGCCCTGATGGATTACATGTCCAGCGTGATCGAAGATGTCTTTGCACATAAAGGAGGCGGGGATAGCGATGAGCGAAAAAAATAAAAAAGAGAAAAAACTAAAAAAAGAAGAGGAAAAGGAAATCAAGGAAGAAGAACAACAAGCTTCTTCGGAAGAGAAGAATCCTTTGGAAGAAGAAATTGAAAAGCTGAATGAAGAATTGGCCAAAGCAAAAAACGATATGGCACGTGCGTATGCGGATACGGAAAATATGAAGAAACGTCTTCAAAATGAGGCCGATCAAGTGAAAAAGTATCGTTTTCAGCAGGCGGGATTGGAGATCCTACCGATTTTGGACGGCATGGAAAGAGCTTTGATGGTACAAAGTGAAAACGAAGAAGTTTTGAACTATGTCAAAGGATTTGAAATGATCCACCAGCAGCTTTTGAATGTTTTGACAAATGAAGGAGTCAAAGAAATCGAAGCGTTAGGAAAACCTTTTGACCACAATACGATGCAGGCGTTGATGCAGGAAGCAAAAGAAGATACAGAACCGGGCATCGTAATTGAAGTGATGCAGAAGGGATATATGTTGAAAGATAGAATCTTAAGGCCAGCCTTAGTGAAGGTCAGTGAGTAAAGGAGGAATCGACTATGGCAAAAATTATTGGTATTGACTTGGGAACAACAAACAGTTGTGTAGCCGTTATGGAAGGTAAGGATCCAAAAGTGATCCCTAACCCGGAAGGAAACCGTACAACACCAAGTGTTGTCGCTTTTAAAAATGGAGAACGTATCATTGGGGATGCCGCAAAGCGTCAGGCTGTCACCAACAAGAATACGATTTCTTCGATCAAACGTTTGATGGGAACCAATGAAAAAGTGGAAGCGGAAGGAAAACAGTACACGCCGCAGGAAATCAGTGCGATGATCTTACAGTATCTGAAATCTTATGCCGAAGATTATTTAGGGGAACCCGTGACCAAAGCTGTCATCACTGTTCCAGCTTACTTTAACGATGCGCAGCGTCAGGCAACCAAAGATGCCGGTAGAATCGCTGGTTTGGAAGTAGAACGTATTATCAATGAACCAACAGCGGCCGCTCTGGCATATGGTATCGATAAAACGGATAAAGAACAGAAAGTTTTGATCTATGACTTAGGTGGAGGAACTTTCGATGTCAGCATTCTGGATCTGGCCGATGGAACTTTTGAAGTATTGTCGACCAACGGAGATACGCATTTAGGTGGAGATGACTTCGATAATGTATTGGTTGACTGGATGGCTGATACATTCAAGAAAGAAAACGGAATTGATTTAAAACAGGATACAATGGCTTTGCAGCGTTTAAAAGAAGCGGCTGAAAAGGCAAAGAAAGACTTGAGTGGAGTTATGCAGACACAGATCAGCTTGCCATTCATCTCTGCCGGTCCAGCTGGTCCGCTTCACTTTGAAGCAACCTTAACGCGAGCTAAATTTGATGAAATGACCAAGAGTCTGGTTGATCGTACTTTGATCCCTATTGAAAACGCATTGCGTGATGCCAAATTGTCTAAAAACGATATCGATCAGGTATTGCTGGTAGGGGGATCCACTCGTATCCCAGCGGTACAGGAAGCGGTACGCAAGGCTTTAGGAAAAGATCCTAACCATTCGGTCAACCCAGATGAAGCGGTTGCCATGGGTGCCAGCATCCAGGGTGGTGTTATCTCTGGTGATGTCAAAGACGTATTGTTACTGGATGTTACACCATTGTCATTAGGTATCGAAACCATGGGTGGTGTTATGACGGTACTGATTCCGCGTAACACAACGATCCCTACAAGCAAATCGCAGATCTTCTCTACAGCGGCTGACAATCAGCCGGCTGTTGATATCAAGGTCTTGCAGGGAGAACGTCCAATGGCTAATGACAACAAGGTGTTAGGAAACTTCCAGCTGACAGGAATCGCACCAGCTCGCCGTGGTATTCCACAAATCGAAGTAACATTTGATATCGATGCCAACGGTATCGTGCATGTAAGCGCAAAAGATAAAGGAACTGGAAAAGAACAGTCCATTACGATCCAGAACTCCAGCGGATTAAGCGATGAAGAAATCGACCGTATGGTTCGTGAAGCGGAAGAACATAAGGCCGAAGATGACAAACGAAAAGATGAGATCGACTTGAGAAACCGTGCGGAAGGTTTCATTGCCCAGATCGATGCGATGCTGGAAGATGGAAAAGATAAGATCGATCCAAAACAGGCGGAAGAAACGAAGAAACTTCGTGATGATCTGCAGAAGTCTCTGGATGAAAACAACATGGAAGATGTTCGTAATAAACTGGAGGCGTTGGAAAAGGCAGCGCAGATGGCTGGTCAGCAGATGTATCAGCAGCAGGCACAGTCAGGAGCCTCGGATCCGTCCAACAATACGCACACCAATGACGATGTCGTTGATGGCGAATTTACCGAAAAACACTAAAAAGTAAAGTTCTAGCGTCCGCTAGAACTTTCTATTGAGATAGGAGGGAAAAATCATGGCTAATGAGAAAAGAGATTATTATGAAGTGCTGGGCGTTTCCAGAGATGCGACCGAAGATCAAATCAAAAAAGCGTACCGTAAACTGGCCATGAAATATCACCCCGATGTGAATAAAGATCCGGGTGCAGAAGATAAGTTCAAGGAGATCAATGAAGCTTACGAAGTCTTAAGCGACAAAGAAAAACGAGCTACGTATGATCAGTTTGGATTTGCCGGTATGGACGGTTTCAGCCAGGGCGGTTTCCAGGGCGGCTTTACGGATTTTGGCGACTTGAACGATATTTTTGGGTCTTTCTTTGGCGGATCCGGTTTTGGGTTCGGCTCGTCTTCGCGCCGTAATACCAACCAGCCTCGTCAGGGACAGGATCGCTATATGCAGATGCGGATCAGTTTTATGGATTCGATTTTCGGGAAAACGGAAACGATCACGCTGGAAGTGGACGAAACCTGTTCTCACTGTAAAGGCAGCGGTGCTGAAAGTCCTGGCGATGTGCAGACGTGTCCGACTTGTCATGGGACCGGGTATGTCATGACCCAGCAGCGCAGTATGTTTGGTGTGATTCAACAGCAGACAGTCTGTCCGGAATGTCATGGAACGGGGAAAAAGGTCAGTCATGCCTGTCATAAATGTCATGGACAGGGATATGAGCATAAACGGGTAAAACTGGATATCAAGATCCCGGCCGGTATCTCTTCGGGGCAGCAGATCCGTATTGCGGGCAAAGGAGAACGTGGTACAAACGGAGGGCCGAATGGAGATCTTTATATCGAGATCTTTGTCCAGCCGCATTCGACTTTTAAGCGCGATGGAAATGATATTTATATCAAGGTGCCGATCAGTGCCTTGGATGCGACCATTGGAACCAGTGTGCAGGTGCCGACTGTCTATGGGGATGTGGAATTGAAGATCCCTGAAGGAACACAGCCGAATACAAAATTCCGTCTAAAGGGAAAAGGTGTCAAGACAAGCCGTCAGACCGGCGATGAGTTTGTGGAAGTGACCATTGAGATCCCTAAAAAATTGACGCGGAAAGAGCGTGAGCTGTATGAACAGTTAAGAAAGGGACAGAAAGAAAGTCCGTTTGAACGGTTTAAAAATTCGTTTAAATAAAGTAAAAGGAACTTGAAATCGATTCAGGTTCCTTTTTCATTCTAAAATATCCAGGCCATGAGCAAACAGTAACTCATTGGCTTTTTGTACGGTATACCGATGTCTTATGGCGTAGATCAAAATGGAATCTTTTTTGACTTTGGCATAGAGCTTGCCGTTGTCGCTTAAGGAAAGAAGGTTGTCGGTATCATGCAGATCCAAATGCATGGCCAGGGCAAGCTGTACGATCTTGTCTTTGCTTCCTTTTTTAGCACCGCTGCAGATTTGATAGGCGTAATTTTCCTGCATGTTGGTTTGATGGATGACATCTTTTTTCTCCATGTTCTGTTTTTTCATACAGGCTTCCAGGTACGATACAAAGTCGACATTGGGAATCTGTTCCAGGATCGTCTCTAAAGAAGACTCGGTGTTTAAAAGTTCAATCAGTTTTTCTGTGGGAATCATAATTACCTCTCAAAAGTATGGTAAAATAAAGTCTGTAGTTAGGCAAGAGAAAATGATACCGTCAATTTACAAGACCGTGAAAGTTTTTAAGGAAACAAAGGACAAACGCATCCTCTTGAAGCAGAAAAAGATGGATGGTTCTTTTTTTGTGCAAAGAGAACTTAGAAACGGGGATTACTTTGTATACACGGAATTGATGAAGGCTTCGATTGACGGGATCCCTAAAATCTATGATGTCTTTATTGAAAAGGGATGGCTGATCGTCCAGGAAGAATACATTGCGGCCCGGCGTCTGGATCAGATGCTTCCTTTATCTTCGAACCAGGCTGCCGATGTTCTTTGTCAGCTTTGTGATATACTTGGTTTTCTTCATGGATTGGATCCTCCGATCCTTCATCGGGACATCAAACCGGAAAATCTGTTTTACAGAGATGGAAAAGTCATCCTCTTTGATTTTGACATTGCCCGCCGGTATGATAAAACCAAACAAAAGGATACCACGCTTTTAGGAAGCGTGGGCTATGCACCGCCGGAGCAGTTTGGCTTTTCGCAGACCACAGTACAAAGCGATATTTATTCATGCGGAAAACTGTTTCAGGTTTTGCTTACCGGCGATATGGATAAGGAAGCCAGGGGTAAATATGCGATGATCATCTCTAAGGCGATGAGCATGGATCCCAAAGATCGTTATCAAAATGTCAAAGACTTAAAAAAAGCGATCCAGACCGGCGGTTTTGTCTTTCCCGGATGGAACAATCGGACCAAAAAGGGAAAAATCGGAGCCTGGATCGGATGGCTGGCGATCTTTCTGGTCATGATCAAGATCAATCCGGCCGAAAATGTCGTTTTTGTCAATGATATTTACTATATGCTCAGCTGTTTTTACTGTATGGCACTGATGGAATTTGTGATCTGCAACCGTCATTTGTTGAAGACGAAATACATGATCTTACGAGTATTTATAGGCGGAGGAGTCTATTTTCTTCTTTTGGTTCTGGGACTGGTGATCTTCATGGCATTGGATCTGATTATGCTCTAAGCATAACAAAATCAAAACTGCTTTATCTATACTGAAGATAAGCAGTTTTTTTATGCTTGAGAAAGGGAGACTTGATCATGAAAATCGTTAAAATCGGATGTTGTCTGGCACTGGCCATGGGACTTTGTGCCTGTTCGTCTTCAGAACCAGCCAAGGAACAAGAAGTCGAAAAAAAGGAAAGCAAGACCTATGAATCGATCTTGCAGGAGTATTCGGACAAGATCATCGAAATGACTCCGGGTCTGGTGGAAGACTACAACAATGAATATCCGGCCTTGAATGGAGACATCACAGAGATGGCAAAGTTATCCAATGATAAAATCACAGAACTTGCCGAAGTGTCTACCGAAGGCATTGAGGAAATGGCAAGTCTGATGTTTGATCAGGGCGATGAATATGAAGTATATGAAGAATGGGCAGGAAAGCTTCAGGATGTGTATATGGAATATGCCCAGCAGATCACTGATGCGTATATGGCATCTGCAAGTTAAGGAGGAAGAGATATGGAACAAAATCAATCAAATGGAAAAGCTACCGCCAGTCTTGTCTTGGGAATCGTATCGATCGTATTGATTTTCTTTGGCGTTTACGGAGAAATTTTCGGGATCGTATGCGGGATCGTCGGAATGATCTTGGCCGTTAAGGCGCGAAATGAAAATCCCAGTGGAATCGCTATTGCCGGTCTGGTGTGCTCGATCGTAGGAACGGTACTGTGTGCCATTGGCTTTGTGGCCTGTGCCTGCGTATTGGGCGGTCTGGCCAGTGCTTCGGCTGCTCTTCAGTAAGAAAGCCTATGCAAGTAACGGATTATGCGCTATGGACCTTGATTGGCTTAGGAGCCTGTCTTGTCTATGGCGCTTTTTCCATTCCTAAACAACATAGAGAACAAGCC
>NZ_CALVGO010000049.1 GCF_944327125.1 uncultured Faecalicoccus sp. | reverse complement strand
TTGGTGCAGAAGAAGAGATTTGAACTCTCACGCGATTGCTCGCACTGCCGCCTGAAGACAGCGTGTCTGCCGTTCCACCACTTCTGCATTTAGCTTTCATATTATGGCATAAGTCATGTTTTTTTTCAAATCTTTTTGACAGAAATGGTGAACTTAAGGTGTTTTTATCTTGTTAAATGTTTGAATATGATCTTTGGCGTGTACAAAGTAAACCAAATGGTAAAGATCAACAGGACCAGGATCATGACGATCGAATAGATTTCCCAGTGGCTTGTCAGTCCCAGTAAGAATAAAGGAGCGACCACGACCGCTAGAATGGCCCAGCCAATCAGGAATTCTAAAACGACATTCATATTGTTCTTAACGGCGCTGGTTTCATCCTGCCAGTCTGTTTTAGGGTGAAGTCCATCCACAAAGATCGCTATCGCATTGACCAGGATCGTAGTGATAAGGCTTCCCAACAGGAAGAAAAGATCATACCACAAAGGATAAGGGACAATGAAATGAATGCTGATCAACATCATGATACAAGTTAAAAGTGAGAACAGGGTTCCAATGGATTCTTTGATCAAAACTTGTTTGGTGAAATCCAAAGGGATGTACTTCACAAAATCGATATTTTTTCCTTCTCTTGAGAAAGCGGTAGCGCTGATTCCATTTAATGAACCGGCAAAGAAACCGAATCCAGCTCCAGCGACAAGCAGAAGCAAAGGCAAGTTGATCAAAGAGGGAATATCGATGGCTCCTAATATTTCTCTTAACTCCTTGACGTCTGGCGTGACCAGTACGATCACGATGAACATCACCGGCATAACCAAAGAAGAAAGTACACAATTGGCCATATAGGCTGGGGTGCGGATCAGCCGAAGAAATTCAACCTTGGCATAATTCAAATAGACGGATTCCTGCTTGCGGTATACGACTTTTTTCTTCTTTTTTGATACGGAGGTGCCGGCATCCCGGGCAGCGCTTAGATAAAGTTTATCCGCGCACAGAAGGAACAGAACGGCCAAAGCCGCAACGATCCCTAAACATATCAGCAAATCGATCAGTGAGCTTTCTACGATCGAACGGGCGGCAAAAGGAACGTTGAAGAAAATCTGGATCAATCGGATCAGACCTTCAGGTTCGTTTTGAAGTACCTGTACAAAGAAAGTTGGATTTTCAAGGTTAGCTCCAGCCTGACTGCAGGCGATTCCGATAATGACGGCAATCCCGATGGACAATACGCCCACAATCATATTGAAGCGATCCTTATTTTTAAAATAAGGAAGGAAGCGAAGGACGATCATCCAGAAGATCGAGGCGATAAAAGTTACCGGCAGTCCGATCAAAAAGATCTGAACGATAAAATACACGATCGACAATACCTGAGCATATCCCGCCATGATATAAGCAATCATCATCGGGATCATTCCAATGCAGGACACCAGCATCAAAGAACTGTATACGATCAAAAACTTTGAAAAGACGATCGTTCTTGGCGTGATGGGCAGCACCAGCAAATGATTCAGATCATCGGAAAAGTAGAAGATCGAAGGAAAGGTAAACAATGCCGTCCATAACATCAGTAAACAGATGCAGGCAAAGCCGACTTCCAGGATCAACAGGTCTACGGTGTGCATACGAAATCCCTGAAGAAACATATTGAACAATACCGCAAATGTCGGAGCCAGGCAGACAATCAGCACGATAATGACACCGATGCTCTTTTTTCCTTGCTTGGATCTTAGATCCATGCCGTAGTTGGCTTTAAAGAGCGCTTTGGTCAAAACTAGGAAATCATGCATCCTGCGTAACCTCCAGGAAGATTTCTTCAAGAGATTCTTTATCTTGATGGGTTTCTTTTAGTTCCTCCAGAGTTCCGTCAAAACAAATCTTTCCATGATTGATGATCAGGATCTTATCGCATAGTTTTTCAGCCACTTCCAATACGTGTGTGGAGAAGAATACGGTATTGCCCTGGCGGACGTGTTCTTTCATCAATTCTTTTAAGCGGTAGGAGGAAGCTGGATCCAGGCCGGTCATCGGTTCATCCAGGATCCATATATTGGGGTTGCAGACCAAAGTGGCAATCAGGATCGCTTTTTGACGCATCCCGTGCGAATAGCTGGACATTCTCTCGTTCAAGGAGTCTTCCATTTCGAATTCCTGCGCAAATTTACGGATTCGTTCATTGCGGGTCTGAGTATCGATATGGTAAATATCGGCCATAAACTGGATGTATTCCATTCCGCTGAGTCTTAAAAAGAGATCAGGGCTGTCAGGCACCAGACCGAATTCTCTTTTTGCTTCAACAGGCTCTTTGACGATATCTTTTCCATTCAGGGTAATCGTTCCCTTATCGGGCATCAGGGTCCCTGTCATCATATGGATCGTTGTCGTTTTTCCGGCACCGTTAGGGCCGATAAAGCCGACGATGCATCCTGTAGGAATCGTCAGGGTGATATCGTTGACAGCAGTTTTTTCACCAAATTGTTTTGTGACATTTTTAATTTCAATCATAAAAATTCTCCTTATGGCATCTATTTTACCACCGGGGAGGGGGTAGACAACACCATTATATAGTTAAGATTATATAAATATTTCTAATTGATTGAAATAGAATTCATGGGAAAGGAAACTTTTCGATTCTTTGAATTTGGTATAGAATAGAACGGAAACAAGGAGAGAGAAACATGGAGAAGATCGAGATCAAACCTTGTGCCGGTGACAAAGACCTGCAATTGACAGCAAAACTGGCCAATGTCATATGGCACGAATATTTTCCTTTTCTGCTGACAAAGGAACAAATCGATTATATGGTAGATAAGTTTTGTTCATTCGAAGCGATGAAAGATTATGAGAAACATCATAATTATCATTATTTTATGGTTTATGTATCGGAAGAACTGGTGGGATACATTGCTCTGGGGCATGAAGAAACACGTCTCTTTTTAAGCAAGCTATACTTAAAGAAAGAGGCCCGGGGGCATCGTTATGCGAGCCAGATGTTTGATTTTATCAAAGCACACGCTAAAAAATATCAGTACGATACGATCTATCTGACTTGTAATAAACACAACACACATTCTATCCAGGTCTATGAAAAACTGGGATTTCATGTTGTCGATGAAGATGTCACCGACATAGGACAGGGCTATGTGATGGATGATGTGATCATGGAATACGATCTATGAATGAAAATAAGAAAAATTACCTGGCGTGCGAGCGAAAAGAAGTTTTTCTGTTACTGATGTTTGCCGCCGGGATGATGGGCGCTTATACATTTATCTTACGAGGCGGTGTTTTCTGTAATGCCCAGACCGCTAACTTTGTGATGATGGCGGTTTATATAGGAAGCGGCATGTATTCCCAGGGACTTTATTATCTGATTCCTGTTTGTGCCTACTTTATGGGAACGGTGGTCTCTGAACTGCTTCCCAATCCGGTCAAAAAGATCCATTTGTTTCGCTGGGATACCTATCTGGTGGCCTTTGAGATCCTGGTTCTTTTCGGGATCGGATGGATTCCTTTGAGTGTCAATCACCATATCGTACAGGTGATGATCAACTTTATCGCATCGATGCAGTATAACACATTTCGCCAGGCCGAGAGCATTCCTATGGCAACGACATTCTGCACCAATCATCTTAGGCAGACCGGGATCGGGATCGTTCGCTTTTTAAGAAAGAACGATACAAAAGCGCTTTCTAAAGGAATGAGTCATTTGTCGATGCTGATTAGCTTTGTCTTGGGCGGGATCGTGGAAGCTTTTTTCTGTTCGCTTCTTTTGGAAAAGGCCATTTGGATGGCCTTGATTCCCTTGATGATCAATTTTATCCTGCTGGCATACAGCGATCTAAAAGAAGATCGGCGCGATTTTTCAAAAGTCCCTTCGGGGCACTAGTTTCATTGCCAACCTTGATAGAAATCACTATAATTTAAGTATCAAGGAGGTCAGTGATGCATACACAGGATAATCTATATATTACCGGACATATCCATCCCGATACGGACAGCATCGCATCGGCCATTGGGTATGCCTTTTTAAAAAGAGCGCTTGGTTATCCGGCAGTTGCCTGCCGTTTGGGACCCGTTAATTCGGAGACTCGCTATTTGTTGGAACGTTTTCATTTCGATGAACCTGTTTTGTTGGAAGACGCCCGCATCCAGCTTCATGAAATGACCTTGGATCATCCTGTCAATATTCATCTGGACACCACGGTCTTTGAAGTTCTGCAGCTTATGCAGACAGGCCAGGGACAGGGTTTTGGCGTCGTTGACGAACAAGGCGTGCTGGCCGGCATTGTCACCCGCAGTGATATTGCCCGCGTCGGGTTGGGCGATACGGCTTTGGGCATCGATCTGCTCAAGGAAACGCCGGTGGAAAACATTGTAAAGACGATCAATGGAAAGATCGTCTATCAAGATCCGGACCGGCATATCAATGGAAAGGTATCGATCGTAGCTCTGACAAGGAACCTGGTAAAAAATTATGATATCAAGGACCGCATCGTGATCATCGGAGACGATCCCGTCTCGCAGATGGATCTGATTGAAAAAGGAGCGGGCATGTTGGTGATGGTCTGGACCGAAAAGGTCGAGCCTCAGGTTATTGAAAAGGCCAAAAGATATCATTGTCAGCTGATTTTATCGGGCCATGGAAGCATGAATACCTCCCGATATCTGTATTTTTCCGTGCCGGTCAAGCTCATCATGACAAAAAAAGTCATTACGTTTTCGGATTATGAAATCACCGAAGATGTGGCAAAAAAAATGTTGAAGACGCGGTTTCGCATGTATCCGGTCGTAAACAAAAACTATGAACCGATTGGATATATTACCCGCTATCATATGATGAATTACACCAACAAGAAGATCGTTCTGGTGGATCACAATGAATTCTCGCAATCGGTGCGGGGAATCGAGCAGGCTGTACTGGTAGAGGTGATCGATCATCACCGTATCTGTGACTTCGCAACAAGCAAGCCGGTCTCTTTTAGAAATGAGATCGTCGGCAGCACCGCGACCATCATCGCAACGATGTTTAAGGAAAATCAGATTCCGATCCCTAAAAATCTGGCAGGTCTTTTACTGGGAGCTGTTCTATCGGATACATTGAAATTCCAATCGCCGACCACAACCGAAAAAGACCGTCAGGTTGCCAACCTGCTGGCGGCGTTTGCCGGTCTGGACATCGATGAATTCGCAACGGATATGTTTACGGTCAGCTCGGATATTTCCGGAAAAACCGTTGAACAGCTGATCAATTCCGATATCAAATACTATGAGATCCGCAATTATAAGGTCATGATCTCGCAAACGATCATCCCTTGTGCGGATTATATGCTGGGGCTGGACAAGGAAATCGAACAGGAACTGGAAAGACTGGTCAAACAGAACGGCTTGGATCTGTGCCTGGGCATATTTACAAGCATACTGGAAAATGGTTCGCTGATTTATGCCGGCGGTCCGCACAAAGAATGGGTACGGGAGCTTTTTGGGGAAGACAAGAGCACACAGCTTCACGAGAATATCTTGTCACGAAAGAATCAGATCGTACCGATGCTTCATGATATGATCACCCGATACTGATTTTTTCTTAATGCTATCTTAATACGAAAAAGGGTAACGCTTATTATTTTTTAATGATTTTTGTGTTACCTTTTTTAAGAGTAAGCGACTGACGTTTGTCAGATAAATGGGGAGAGATATGTTTACTAAGATTCAAAGGCGCTTTACACATGCGCAGACATTGGCCATTGGACATTTTATGGTCATATTGATTGGAGCTCTTATTTTGATGCTTCCGATATCATCGCAAAGCGGGGCACCCACCGATTTTCTTTCTTCTCTGTTTACTTCGACCAGTGCGACCTGCGTGACAGGTCTGATCGTAGTGGATACGGGAACACATTGGAATTTCTTTGGACAATTGGTCATTATCCTTCTGATCCAGATTGGGGGACTTGGCTTTGTCAGTATCGGGGTTCTGTTTTCGATGTTTTTAAATAAACGAATCAGTTTGAGCACCCGCAGCCTTTTGCAGGAAAGTCTCAATGTGGACAAAGTGGGCGGTATTATCCGGCTGGTTCGCAAGGCACTGATCGGTACGCTGATCTTTGAGGGGGCTGGCGCGATCTTGTTGATGTTCCGGTTTATTCCTCAGTTTGGCTTGGGAACCGGATTGTGGATGAGCATATTCCACTCCATATCCGCCTTCTGTAATGCCGGATTCGACATTCTGGGAAATTTCTTTGGGGCCTACAGCTCCCTGGAATCCTACGCCGGAGATCCTCTGGTCAATCTGGTCATTATGTCTTTGATCGTTATCGGCGGTATCGGATTTATTGTATGGGCTGATCTTCTGGAACATAAATGGCATTTTAAGAAATATCGTCTACATACAAAGATCGTTTTGATCACGACCGTCATTTTGATTTTTGGAGGCGCCTTTCTTTTCTATATTTTTGAAAAAGACGGGGTTTTGTTAGGAAGGCCGATCCATGAGCAGATCCTCTGTTCATTGTTCAGCTCCGTGACCGCCCGTACGGCCGGTTTCAATTCCATTGATTTTGGAGCGGTCAGACAATGCTCCGCTTTATTGATGTGTGTTCTGATGTACATTGGAGGAAGCCCGGGATCTACGGCCGGAGGAATCAAAACAAGCACGATTGCGGTGTTGTTTGGTTCGCTGGTCTCCAGCATTCGCGGCAATCATGGATGCAACCTCTTTAAAAGACAGATCTCATCGGATGCCATGCGGCAGGCGGCCAATGTCTTGATCTTGACCTTGGTTTTGGCTACGGGGGCCATCATGACGATCTGCGCGATCCAGGATCTGAATATGCTGGATGTTGCCTTTGAGGTCTTCTCTGGTTTAGGTACTGTAGGGATGACCACCGGGATCACCCGGGATCTGGTTCCGGTCAGCCGTGTGATTATTATTTTGATGATGTATTTAGGACGTATAGGAACGATGGCTTTTGCGTATAGTTTCTTTGAAAAGAAAAATGTACCGGCAGTTCAAAATCCGGTAGAGAAAGTGATGGTTGGTTAATATGAAAACAGTTTTAATTATCGGCCTTGGACGCTTTGGACGTCATCTGGCTACCCGCATGGCCGAGCTGGGAAATGAAGTGATGGTCGTGGATGTCAACGCCGAAGTTGTGGAAAAGATGCTTCCAATTGTTACCGATGCCAAGATCGGTGACTGTACCGATGAAGAAGTGCTTCGCTCTTTGGGCGTCAACAACTTTGACATTTGTTTTGTCTGCACGGGAAACAGTTTCCAGAGTTCCCTGGAGATCACCGATCAATTAAAGGTCTTAGGCGCCAAAAAGGTCATCAGTAAGGCCGACCGTGATATCCAGGCAAAATTCTTACTGAAAAACGGGGCCGATGAAGTGGTATATCCAAACCGTGACATCGCGGAAAAAATGGCCGTTCGCTGCAGCATGAACAATGTGTTTGACTATGTGGAACTGTCTCAGGGATATTCTATTTACGAGATTCCCCCTCTGCCAAAATGGATTGGGAAGACCGTGGGCGAATGCGATATTCGTCAAAGATATCATTTAAGCATTATTTCCACAAAAAAGAATCAGGAAATCAATATGTTGCCGGGGGCCAGTCATGTTCTTAGTGAAGATGAACATCTGGTTGTGATTGGCCAACAAAAAGACATTGACCGTATATTGAATCAATTTTAGAAGACAGCTGCGCTGTCTTTTTTTATCTTTGTGATAAAATGATAATATGGATGAAAAATTACTGCGAAAAAGACTGAATCGAGTATTGATTTTTGCGATCGTAATCAGTTTTATCATGGTTGTGATCGGCTTTTCTTTTATCAATATCACTTCCAATACATTGGAAGCTTCGACCCAAGAAAGTATGGAAGCGGAAACCGATGAATACATCAAACGGCTAAACAAGCAAATTCATTCGGATTACCAGCTTTTAAACACATTGGCCTCCATGATCAGTGATTCAAAGATCGATGAGGCTTCCAACTTTGAAACGATTCTAGAAAACGTCAATGAAAAAATTGACTTTTTATCGATGATCTATTTTGACTTGAACCGTCAGGGCATTATCGTGACACTGGATCAGGAAGTGCTTACGGATGTTTCTTTGGATTCGTTAAATGAACAGATCCAGACAACGGTAGAAGCGTCCTTTGCGGGAAAAGAGGATATTTCCAATCTGTTTGTGGGCGATTTCACCAAAGAAAAGGTTTTTCTTTACAGTGTTCCTATTTTGGAAGAAGGCAAGGTGACAGGCGTTTTAGCTGCCACCGATCATGTTGAGATCTTTGCGGATGTTTTAAGCGGTGAAGGCTTGTTGAATGGGACCGGAAGGATCAATCTGATCGATTCAAAAGGCAATTTTCTGGTGCGCTCCAACAATCCGATCAATAAAGAAGACGTGGATTCGATTTTTGATTCCTCCTATGAGGGCAATGAGGAGCACATTAAGGAATACCGCAAGGCTTTAAAAAATAATGAAAAACTGTACTTTTCGTTTGCCTATCAATCCAAGCCGTATCGCATGCATCTGGCCCCGGTAGGCATCAACGGATGGTACTTGTGTATGGTCAATTCCGTACAGGCCAGCAATTCCCTGGTGTATTCCATCGTAGAGATCCTGGCAGTTATTCTGGTCATCGTAGTCGGACTGGTGGGCTTTATCCTGATTTATGGCTATCGCTTGATCCGTAAAAACAATAAAGAACTTTACGACCTGGCTTACTATGACCAGTTGACCGGGGCTTTTAACTTTATTTATTTCCAGAAAAAAGCACAGGCGGCCCTGAAAGAAGATCCTAACGGCTGCATTGCCACCATCAATGTGTCGCAGTTCAAATTCATCAATGAGATCTTCGGCCGGGAAAAAGCCGATCAGTTTTTAGTGTATATGGCTAAAATGATGGGGCAGGCATTAAAGAAGAAAGAATTCTTCTGTCGGGAAAGTGCAGATTTCTTTTATCTGTATTTGAAGGATACCGACTATAAGATCCTGAATCAACGTCTCAAGGACATTCTGGAATCGATCACAAATTTTCCTGGGGCTTCTTCGCAAAGCTATCGGGTCTTGCTGAGCTGCGGAGCGGTTGTATCCGATGAAAACCGCACGGTTTTCTCTTACGATCAGATGATGACCCATGTGATGTTTGCCCTGGCCAAGGCAAGAGAAAAACATCAGAATACGGTGTGGTTCTTTGATGCCAAACTTCATGAAATAGAAGTTTTGAACAGTACCATTGAAGGAAATATGCACCAGGCTTTGGAAAATAAAGAATTTAAAGTATACTTGCAGCCCAAGATCGATCTAAAGACGCATCGGCTGGCTGGCGCCGAAGCGCTGGTTCGCTGGGTGCGCCCGGATGGCTCGATCTTACCTCCGGCCGCCTTTATTTCTCTGTTTGAGGACAATGG
>NZ_CALVGO010000048.1 GCF_944327125.1 uncultured Faecalicoccus sp. | reverse complement strand
GAAGACGGAGTTCCTTATGGACAGGGAACGGAAATCGGAGCGTTTATTCGTTTGGATGACCTGGATCCAGGTACGCCATACCGTGATATGGACCGTTCCGTATTTATGGGACCGGAAAATCCAAACGCCCGTATGGTCGTTCCTGCCAGCCCTTACCGTGTCGTAATTCATAATCATACGATCGATTTGTTTGCGTATGCCAACAACTACACGGACGAACTGGGATTGAAGGAACTGCCGATCGAAGAAGTCAAAGAAACTTGTAAGATGGGAAAACGTATGGCTTTGGGTACGACACAGGAAGTCGGAATCTCGACAACGTATTTTGCCAATCCGTTTGGCCCAATGCAGAAACAGGAAGTGTGTGAACCGCTGATCGATAAGATCTTTAAGTCTTTAAAGGATAACGGAGTCTTTGTCGGCGAGATCTACACGCATCTGGGATTTGACCGTTCCAACCGAAAAGGATTGGATATCGCAGCCCAACAGCTTCTTGATTTCATCAAAAAGTAGGTGATATACATGTTCAATGATTATCAAACGGCGATCTATTCACAGGATGTCGTGAAGAAATCCATATTAAACAGCTATCTGTGGATGGCCATTGGATTGTTGATCACAGGAATCGTATCCTATGGTCTTTACATGACGGGATGGTTCTTACAGCTTTGTACATCCGTTCCGATCCTGTGCCTGGCTCTTCCTTTTGTGCAGATCGGGCTTGTGATCGCGTTTTCGACAAGACTTAGAAGAAATACCAGTGCCTCGACCATGAAGGTCTTGTTCATCCTGTATTCCCTGACGCTGGGATTCAGTATGACCTCTCTGTTTTATGGATATACAGAAGGTGTGATCTTCTTTGCCTTTCTGGTTTCGGCTTTATACTTCTTCTGCCTTGTGTTTATCGGATTTACGACCAAAAAAGACATGTCAAGAATTGGTATGATCTGTATGGCAGGATTGTTTGCGATGATCATCAGTCAGGTCATCATGATGTTTCTTCGTGTAAACATGGATACCCGTCTGTACTCCCTGATTGGACTTCTTCTCTTTACCGGAATCACGGTATGGGATGTTCAGCGCATGAACAAGGTCTTTACCATGGATGACGGCAGCATTGTTTCCCGGGAGAAACTTTCCATTTATTTCGCCATGGAACTGTATCTGGATTTCATCAATATCTTCTTATACATTCTTCGTTTGGTCGGAATGGGAAGCAGTAAAGATTAGACTTGTACGATTGTGCAAGTCTTTTTTTTGTTTCAAAGAATAACTTAAGAAAAGATTAAGGAATGAAAGGGTTTCTATAGGGGAGTCTGATGGTCAATGTGTGTCAAGTATGTTAAAATAAGCATATGAGTCAGAAAAAGGATCCAAATTGGCAAAAACTATTGAAAGAAAACTTTGACTGGGGCACACCGGATCTTTTTGCGTGTTTAAAAGACACTGGAGAATGGGTGGAGTCATGGTTTCAAAAAGAGACGGTAGAGAATACGCCGCTTCATAGAAAGAAGAAAACCCATGGAAGCGCAGACTAAAAGTTCCACTTCGGCTCGTTTTGCCCAAATCGTTCGGATCCTTAGAAAATATCAGATTCGAAAAGGAATGGATCCTGTCAAATTCCGCCGTATCCTGGAAGATCTGGGACCAACCTTTGTCAAGATCGGACAGATCATGTCGACAAGACAAGATATGTTCTCTCAGCGCTATTGCCAGGAATTGACCAAGCTTCGCTCTCATGTGACGCCTATGTCGTATGAGGAAGTTCAAAAGATGATCCTGAAATCGTATGGAAAATCCATTTCCCAAGTCTTTTCGTCGTTTGAAAAGATTCCGTTAGGTTCAGCCTCGATTGCCCAGGTTCATGAAGCGACTTTAAAAAGCGGAAAACATGTTGTCGTAAAAGTACAGCGGCCTTACATCTACGACTGGATGAAGCGGGATGTGGATCTGCTTCGAAAAGCGGTCAAGATCCTCAACCTGAGTGAGATCATCAACCATGTGATCGATCTGGATATGGTCATTGATGAATTCTGGACCGCAGCCCAGCAGGAAATGGACTTCACCAATGAAGCCGCCTTTGCCAAGCGGTTCCGAAAAATGTATCAGGATTGTGTCTATATCAACGCGCCGGAAATTGTGGATGCCTATACGACCAAAGAGATCCTGGTCATGGAATTTATCGACGGTATAGAAATCAACGATACCGAAACGTTAAAAAAAGAAGGCTACGATGTCAAAGAGATTGCCGATAAGCTGGCGTATAACTATATCTCTCAGATCATTGAATACGGCTTTTTTCATGCCGACCCGCATTCGGGCAATATCCGCATTCGCGAGGATCAGATCGTATGGATCGATTTTGGCATGATGGGGATCCTGGAAGACCGGGAACGCGAGATCATGAAACAGGCCATCAAGGGACTTGCGCTTAACGATGTTCAAAAAGTTGTGGATTCGATCTTGATGATTGGGATCGTGAATCATGAAATCGATTATACGGCCTTTACCAGCTCCATTGAAATGTTTATGTCTCAGTACATGTCCCAGTCCTTTGCGAGCATGGATCTGGCAAAGATGGTGCAGGATATCTTTACGATCTGTCATCAGTATAAGATCAGTCTGCCTAAAGGAATCTCGATGCTGGCAAGAAGCATGATGACGATGAATGGAACCTTGCTGGATCTGGATCCAAAGACAAGCATGGCCAAGATCGTTGCCAATCATAAAGCGGCGCTGGCACAGTTTGACCCGCAAAAGGACTTGCGCAGTGTGCTGAAACGAAGCATGGATGGTCTGTCGCGTATGATCGATATTCCAGTTCAAACCAGTGATGTGCTCAAACTTCTTCAACATGGGCAAGTCAAAGTCAATCTAAACCTGATGGGCAGCGATGCCCCGATTGCCAAGATCGACCGTATGGTCAACCGAATCATTATCTGTATTTTGATTGCGGCTTTACTGGTCGGTTCTTGTCTGATCTGTACCACCAATATGGAACCGAAGATCATGTCGATTCCAGCCATTGGCTTTTTGATGCTGATGATGGCCTTGATCTTAAGTGTCTGGCTGTTTGTCAAAATGTTGTTTTTACATCGCAAAAATAAATCGTTTTAAAGGAAGGATAGAATGAAGAATAAAAAGATTACAATCTGTGTGGCCCTGGTGATCATCTTCTTGACCCTGGGGTTAGACCAATGGACCAAGTGGGCCATTACCCATAGCTTATCTTTGCATGAGGTCCAGGAGATCATCGCGCATTTTTTCTCTTTGACCTATGTGCAAAATACCGGCGCCGGCTTCAGTTTGTTTGAAGGTTTTGGCGTTATGTTCTTTGCGCTTTTGACCTTAGCAGCTTTGGCTGTGATCGTCTATGCGTTTTTCAAAACGAAAGACGTTCGCGTTCAGCTGTGTCTGTCCTTGATTTGTTCGGGGGCCTTAGGCAATCTGATCGATCGTTTACGCTTTGGCTATGTCCGGGATTTTTTAAGCTTCCGCATCTTTGGGTGGAACTTTCCCGTTTTTAATATTGCCGATATCTGTATTACCGTAGGTTTTGGATGTTTGATCGCATGTATGATCTATGATGAGATCCAGGAGAAAAGAAGATGGAAATCATTGAGTTAACCTTATTAGAAAACGAACCTTCCGTTCGGCTGGATAAATTTGTTTCCGGGAAGCTGGAACTCTCGCGCAAGCGCGTCAAAGATCTATTGGACCAGGGACATATCCTGGTCAATGGAAAGATCGAAAAAGCCAGTACTTCTATATTGCCGAATGATCTGGTCACCGTGCATCTTCCGCCACTGGAAGAAGTGGATATTCTTCCGGAAAAGATGGATCTTGATATCGTGTATGAAGATGCCGATCTTCTGGTTATCAACAAACCCAAGGGGCTGGTTGTTCATCCGGCTCCAGGACATTATTCGGGAACACTGGTCAATGGACTTCTGTACCATTGTAAAGACTTGAGCGGCATCAATGGAGAGATGCGTCCAGGCATTGTTCATCGTATCGATAAAGATACCAGCGGTTTGCTGATCGTGTGCAAGAACGACAAGGCGCATCAGGAAATATCCTCTCAGTTAGCCGATAAGACATGTCATCGGGATTATTTGGCTCTTGTTCACCATCCTTTTTCCCATTCTTATGGAACCATTAACGCTCCGATTGGAAGAGATGAAAAAGACCGTCAGAAAATGACAGTGACCCGTAAAAATGCCAAAGAGGCCATTACCCATTTTCAGGTTTTGAAAAACTATGATCAATATGCCTATATCCGCTGTTCTCTGGAAACCGGAAGAACGCATCAGATCCGTGTGCATATGCAGTATATTGATCACCCGATCGTGGGGGATCCAAAATACAGTTATAAGAAAACACCAGATACCAAAGGCCAGCTTCTTCATGCCTGTCATATTGAATTCGTTCATCCGACAACCCAAGAAAAAATGAGCTTTGATGCTCCTTTGGATCCGATATTTGAAGAAGCCCTGGAACGCTTAGAAAGAGGAGATTCACTATGAAACGTAAAGATGTATTAAGCTGGGATCAGTACTTTATGGCCATGGCGCATTTAAGTGCCAAGCGAAGCAAAGATCCCAATACCCAGGTGGGAGCCTGTATCGTCAACGAACAAAAACGAGTGGTCGGTTTAGGGTATAACGGCTTTCCCAAAGGCTGTGATGACGATCTGTTTCCCTGGGAAAGAGATGGAAAATTCCTGGATACGAAATATCCTTATGTTGTCCATGCCGAATTGAATGCGATATTGAATTCGATCCAGGACTTGAACGGCTGTACGATCTATGTGTCTTTGTTCCCGTGCAATGAGTGTGCCAAGGCCATCATTCAATCGGGGATCCGCTGCGTTGTGTATGAAAGTGACAAATACAGCGGGACTGATGAAAATATCGCCAGTAAGAAGATGTTCAGAGATGCTGGGGTCGAACTCGTGCAGCTGACCTATCAGACCAGTGTGCAGGTCGATATCAAGAAGTAAAGGGAGAAACAAAAATGCGCTCAACAACTTTAGTGATCATGGCCGCCGGCTTAGGTAGCCGTTTTGGAGGAAGTATCAAACAATTAGAACCGGTCGGACTTCATGATGAGATCATTATGGATTACTCGATCCACGATGCCATTGAAGCCGGCTTCAACAAGATCATTTTTGTGATTCGTAAAGACATTGAAGACGATTTCCGTATCCGTATCGGAAACCGGGTAGAAAAGATCGCCCAAGAACTTCATGTACAAATTGGTTATGCGTATCAGGATCTCAAGGACATTCCGCAAGGAGTCGCTTTCCCGGAAGGACGAACCAAACCTTGGGGAACCGGTCAGGCAGTGCTGGCCGCCAAAGATCTGATTCAGGAACCGTTTGCCGTTTTAAATGCGGATGACTATTATGGCAAGGAAGCTTTTGTTCAGGTCCATGACTGGCTGGTGCTGGATCATGAAGATACCGCTTTGTGCATGGCAGGGTTCATCTTAAAAAATACTCTGTCGGACAATGGGGGTGTGACCCGCGGTCTGTGCAAAGTAGAAGAAGGCCATACCCATGTCGTGGATGTCATTGAGACCCACAATATCGTAAAAGAAGGAGATACGATTCTTGCCAATGGTAAGATTCTGGATCCCGATACCCTGGTTTCGATGAATTTCTGGGGATTTCCGGCCAAAGAAGGATGTAAACCGGCCTTTTTGGATGTCCTGGAAACCCACTTCAGGAAATTCTTTGAAACCGAGGTTCCCAATGATCCGTTAAAAGCCGAATATCTGCTTCCTACCTTAGTGGGTCATCTTCTTCAAGAGAATCAATGTACACTCAAAGTATTGAAGAGTCATGACAAATGGTTTGGGGTGACGTATAAAGAAGACAAGGAGTTTGTCGCCAACAGTTTCAAGGCACTGATCGAACAAAAAGTCTATTCAGAAGATCTTTATTCGGATCTGCAGGATTAAGGGCCATAGGCCCTTTTTTTACGCGATTTTTATTTGACGGAAATATGAGTAAGAACTAATATAAAAAGCGGAGAGTTACACGATTTATGAGATTCAGGGATTCTGCCTCTTTTGTATTAGAAACACCGATTCAGTCAGAAATGGACATACAGGAAATTTTAGTTTGTTTCTACCAGACTCGTAAACCGAATTACCAGTTTTCTGGGGAACGTCATTTGAACTACGAATTGACGTATGTCGATCAGGGGGTCCTCTATACAGAAGTGGATCATCAAAACTACGAATTACACGCCAAGGATATCATGATCTACTATCCGAATCAGTTTCATGCCCAGAGTACTGATAAGGATCATTTTTGTTCCTATTTGACTTTGAGTTTTTTCTTGAACGGAACACTGGCCCAGGATCTCAAAAACAAGGTGTTTTCAGCCTCTAAGGAGATGCAGGAAACACTGAAAGAATTTGTTTCTTCGATTCAGAAAGATCAATATATGAACAAAGAGTTTTCGCTGGTCTTGTTAAAGAAGATCTTGATCCTTCTTTGTCAATGTGAACATAAAAAAGAAACACCGGATATCGATAAAGAAACGAAGGATCCGTATTTGAACAAGATCCTGGACTACATTCATTCGCATATCGAAACAAACATCCGTATCGAGGATCTGTGCGAACATTTCTCTATTTCGCGAAGCACCTTGCAGGTGATGTTTAAAGAACAGCTCAATGAAGCCCCTAAAGAATACATTTCAAAGTTAAAGCTGGAACGGGCCAAAGAGAGGTTGCAAACAAAAAAATATACGGTTTCAGAAGTCGCTTATCAGCTTGGGTTTTCTTCGGTTTATTACTTCTCCAGAAAGTTTAAAAAAACATATGGCATTTCGCCTTCGGAATATATGGATTCCATTCGAAAGTAAGGCAGAAATGCCTTTTATTTTTATTGTCAAAACTAGTGGAAGGTTTATACAAATTAGTGGATGTGAATCCATTATATTGAACAAATGACAAAACAAGATAAAATATAGGGTGTAGAAAGCGCTTTCACCTTTTTTAATAATGCACATTTATTAAAAAACGAAAGCAGGAGGAAGTTGTATGAATAAAAAAAGAATTCTAGATGCCGGTAGAGCGGCGTTGAGTATTGTTTTAACTTCATCGATGTTCGTGACAACGTACTCTGTTCCTATCTATGCTCAGGAAACAGAAGAACCTGTCATCGTTGAAGAAAACAACGTGTCCGATCCTAACCAGGAGAAAGAAGAACCTCAGGCTCCTGAACAGGAACAGCCGGAACAAGAAACGGTTCAAAGTGAAGAATCTGTGGATAATACTGTACAAAACACAGAACCACAAAGCGAAGAGGAAACGGTTGAACCAAAGAAATCCAGCCAGGATATCACTTTCAACAATCCGAGTGGTGTACATTTCCATTGTACCAAGGGAAACTCTTCTATTGTTATTGCCTATGGGGCTGACTGGATGGAGTTCCAGGGTGTTCGTTACACAGATAAAACAACATACAATAAAAAAGAATGTATTGCTCCAGAAGCCATTCGTCAGGCATTGATTGCCGTTCCAAGCGGAACGATGCAGACCTTTACGATTCGTGTTGGTGTGGAAGGCGACGATGTAGGAATTGAATATACGTTCTATGGAGATAAGCTCGATCCGGAACTGACAGTGGTCGAAGCCAATGCAAACTATATTCTCTTTGAAGGAAATGAACCATTGGATCCAGAACGTACAGCTTATGATTCATATGAAGAAAATGGGCATTACTATGCCAAATATGATCTGTCTTCTGCAAAAGTTGGATTTGGCTCAAATACCATTGCGGATTCAACCGGGAAAAATGCCACCTGGTTTATGTATGAAAAGAAAGCGGATGGAACTGTAGAAGTTCATTTGATGGATAAAGTGCCAACTGTAGAAGTTACTTCTGGTGATTCTTTATACAAGCTGACAGATGGAGCTGTGATCACAAAGAAACTTAGTAAGAACTCTTTTAAAGTCAGCGGATATGGAATTCGAAGCGTCCAGGCTGGCGAAAACATGTATTTGTATGGCGAAAAAGTGCAAAATTCAGATTTAGCTGTCACTTCTATCGACTATCCGATTACATTGAAAGATAAAAAGACATACCAGCTGCGGTATGAAAACAAAGGCGGAGAATTCTCTAATGTGAATTTCAGCGTGAACTATTCACTAGGATCTTATGTGGATACTTTAAACGCTACAATAAAAGAACAGGAAGAAAAAGAACTGAACGCCGAAAACTATACGCCAGATACTTGGAGTGCGTATGAACAGGCTTTACAGAATGCCAAAGCTTCTGCGGAAAATCCATTCACAGACAATACTGCCATGCAGAGTGCGGAAAGTGCATTGAAATCGGCTTTTGAAGGATTGAAGGAACAAGTTAAGGATACAGAAGCTCCGGAAGTCAAAGTAACGTATTCTAATAAAAACGGAAGTCAGGTTACAAAAGAAGATGTAACGGTGACTTTAACGGCCAATGAAGATATCCAGGATATTGAAGGCTGGACACGTGTAGATTCTAAAACACTGCAGAAAGTTCACAGTGAGAATGGAAAATTCAATGTCACTGTTAAAGACTTGGCAGGAAATGAAACAAAAGTTAAATACGAAGTAAAACGTATTGATAAAGTGGCTCCTGTAATTGAAGGTGTCAAAGATGGTGAAGTCACAAATAAAGATGTAGAATTCACAGTAAAAGAACAGAGTATTTCTAAGATCATCATTGATGAAAAAGAATACAATGAAAAGAATGCACCTAAGAAGGTTTCTGGTGAAGGAAAACATACGATCAAAGTCGTAGACAAAGCCGGAAATGAAACGAGTGTATCGTTTACGATCGATCAGACAGCTCCTAAGTTTACTGTAAAGGAAGAATCAAAAGGTTATGATGGAGTATACAGTAAATTAAGTCTGAAACTTTATGATGCTCATAAAGTGGATTATGTCGAAATCAATGGTAAGAAAAAAGATTTAAGTGACAATCAGTGGTCAGATTTGAACGATCAGAATGCCGGTTATAAAGAAGGTAAGAATACGGTTGTTCTTTATGATGTTGCGGGAAATTCTGCCGAATTTACGTTCATCTATGACAAAACAGGTCCGACAGTCACTGTAAAAGATTCTTCCGTTGAAAAAGATGGATATTATTCCAGACTGGATCTGAAACTGTATGATGCCAATAAGATCGATTATGCTGAGATTAATGGTAAGAGATTTGAACTGACAAACAATCAATGGTCCGACATCAACCATGCCAATGCCGGTTATGTGGATGGAGAAAATACGATCGTTGTTTATGATCAGGCAGGAAACTCTACGACAGTAAAATACATGATCGGTGAACCAGTCAAAGCGGATAAAACGGCTTTACAGGAAAAAATCGATGAAGCCAAGAGACTGGAAGAAGATAACTATACAGAGGAAACATGGTCTAAGCTGGAAGAAGCTTTAGAGGCCGCTGAAAAAGTCAACGATAACGAAAAAGCAACGCAGGAAGAAGTAGA
>NZ_CALVGO010000047.1 GCF_944327125.1 uncultured Faecalicoccus sp. | reverse complement strand
TATGCGGTTGTAGAAGGGACATTTTCACAAAAAGATTTTAGTATTACCTGTTTTATAAAGAAAGAACAGACCAAAGCCCTGGTTTCCAGGTCTTACAAAGAAGGCTATAAAGAAGCGAGCATGGATGTACACGTTATGGATTCCAATCCCAATGGTTCTTTGATTCAGGTCTTATTGAAGACAGGACGCTTTCATCAAATTCGCGCCAGTATGGCTTTTATCGGCCACCCTTTGACGGGAGATCATAAATACGGGTATCAGGGACCGAAAAAAAATTATATTCTTTGCGCTTATCGAATATCGATACAAAATGTTGAACTGGATCTTCCGCAGAAAGATTTCTTAATACCAAATTTACCTTTCAAGGCTTGAAAAGAAAACTCTGAAAGAGTTATAATGCTCCCTGTATTAAAAAAGGAGTTTAGATATGGAGAGCTATCACTATTTGTTAGATATTGCGCTGATTCTGTTAGGAACCAAGGTTTTTGGTTTATTTACCAGAAGACTTCGCATGCCTTCTGTAGTCGGTGCATTGTTAGCGGGAATCTTGTTGGGACCAGCCGTATTCAATCTGGTGCAGCCCAGCGATTTGATTTCTTCATTATCCGAAATCGGTGTAATCGTTTTAATGTTTGGTGCCGGATTGGAAACCAGTATCACCGACTTGAAAAAAGCCGGTCTCAAAGCGCTGGTGATTGCGGTTTTAGGGGTACTGGTTCCATTAGGAATGGGCTATGCGGTAGGTGCTATATATAATGTAGGACCAGAAGCGTGGTTAGGGAACTTATTCCTGGGCGTGATCCTGACGGCTACTTCGGTAGGAATCACGGTTGAAACCTTAAAAGAAATGGGAGCCATGAAAACGACCAGCGGAAATGCGATTCTGGCTGCAGCCGTTATTGATGATGTATTGGGAATCATCGCTTTAACTTTGGTTTCTGGTTTGGCAGACAGTTCGGTCAATGTCGGTGTCGTTTTATTGAAGATCGTATTGTTCTTTATCTTTGCCATCGTGGTGGGATTTGTCCTTCACAAAGCCTTCTCCTGGTGGTTTGATCACGATTCTAGAGGCGGCCTGCAGCGCTATTCCATCATTAGTTTTGCCTTTGCCCTGATCATGGCTTATGTATCGGAAGCTTTCTTTGGCGTTGCCGATATTACCGGATCCTTTGTTGCCGGCCTGATTATCTCAGGAACCAGCCAATGTTCCTATGTGACCAAGCGAATTGGAACTCTTTCTTATTTATTGATTTCACCCGTTTTCTTTGCCAGTATCGGTTTAAAACTGGAACCGCTCCAGTTCACCACAGAACTTTTGATTTTAATTCTTCTTCTGTGTGCTGTGGCCGTGATATCAAAAGTTCTTGGCTGCGGGTTAGGCGCCTTATTGTGCCGGTATTCTAAATCACAATCCATGCGGATTGGATGTGGTATGATTTCTCGAGGTGAAGTGGCTTTGATCGTTGCCAATAAAGGAATGGCTTTAGGAATCTTCCCACAGATCTTTGTAACACCGGTATTGCTCTGTGTGGTCTTCACTACGATCATTACACCGGTTTTATTGAAAATTGTCTATAAACCGATCCCTAACGATCCGGATTACATGATTGAACAAGCTTAAGAGATAAAATTGCCAGTTGACAGATCAGCTGGCAATTTATAATTTATATACGATAGAATAAGAACGTGAGGGATAAAGTGAAATTAAGATCAACTTTTGTTTTATTAGGCTGCGCTTTTTGTATGATGATAAGCGGTTGTCAAAGTAAATCTACTGAAAATCCGGCCGTATCGGTCTTGAACGATTCCAATGGAGTCGTCGACTTGGAAGATTTCAGTGCGTTCGAGCCTTCTGCTTTGGAAGATCAACTGGAAAAGCCAGAAAAAGGGGAAGAGATTGCCGTTATATCCACCAATCTTGGAGACATCTATGTTCGTCTTTTTCCTGAAGTTGCCCCCAAAGCTGTATACAATTTTAAGAAATTGGCTTTGGATGGGTATTATGATGGCTTGATTTTTCATCGGGTCATTTCTGATTTTATGATCCAGTCTGGAGATCCGAATGGAGACGGAACCGGAGGTCAGAGTATTTGGAAAGAAGAATTTGACGATGAATTCAGTAAAGATGCTTTGAATTTAAAAGGATCGTTATCTATGGCCAATTCAGGAAGCAACACCAATGGCAGTCAGTTTTTTATCAATCAGGCAGGGCCTGTTGATGCCTCTTATTGGGAAGATATGGAAGCTTACTATGAACAAATCAAAGAGATGGATGAGGAAGACAAAAAACTTATCGAAAACTACTATGGCTATACATTTATGAATATGGATCTTGTGGATGAATCTTACAAATCCATCTATCAAAGCCAGGGAGGAAATCCAAGTCTGGATGGAGCCTATAATGTCTTTGAGCCTCAAAGAGGTCATACTGTTTTTGGTCAAGTCTTTAAAGGCATTGATATTGTGGATGCGATTGCCAGTGTACAGACCGATGATCAGGATAAACCTTTGGAGGATATCACCATTGAAACCATTTCTATTGTTTCTTATGAGGGGTAAGGATTTGGTAAGAAAAAAGCTCTATACTTTTAGGTATGGAGTTTTTTTTCTGGATAGGATCGTGGATAAGCATTCATAGTTTCAAACAAATCTCTCTGAAAAAGAAGGACCTTTGGATCGATGTTGTCTTTGTTTTGATTACATTCTTGCAGTGTCTTTTTGTCTCCAAAACGACATGGTGGTTTTCCCAGGCGTTTCTTACTTTTTTATATGCTCTTTTCCTTAAAGATTTCTATACCTATTATTTATCTTGGAAATGGTGTATCCCCAGCTTTGCACTGATTCTTTTATGGATGTTTGTTTTGGATAAACCACTTTCTCTTTGGGGAGCCTTACTTTATGGGATTCCATCAACAGGGATCCATTTATGGCATAAAGACTGGATCGGAATAGCCGATGTTTTTTACCTGTATTACTTTGGAGCCGTGTTAGGAATCGAGCGTATGATGGTGGCGTGTTTTACAGCCGTTTTAACCGCAATCATTTTTTCTTTCATTTCAAAGAAAAAAATGGTTCCATTTTTATCTTTTCTCAGCATTGGCATTTTGATCAGTTACTGGAAAGGGTATACGATCTGGACAATGATTCAGACATTCTTTTATCGATAGGACTGACTACCATGATCTTATCGTTTTGAAACGGCGAATAGAAACTTAACCTTGTACTTTGAAGAAGCAACCCTCTTTGATCATATACGGTTCCATAAAGAGAATCGTTGAGGATTGGATATCCTAAAGAGGAAAGGTGCACTCGAATCTGATGTTTTCTTCCCGTTTTGATCTGAATCGTCAGTAAGCTTGAGTACTTTTTATATTCACAGTTTATGATCTTGGTCATGCCTGGTTTTCCGTTTTTTGATATTCGCATTTTTTTGGCATTATGACGATCTCTTCCTATGTTTTTTTCTATGACCTTTATATTCTTGGGAAAGTGTCCTTTTACAAAACATTGGTACTCTTTTTCAAGTATATGACTTTCAACTTGGTGATCAAAATAAGGCTGAAAGAAAGGAAACTTTGAAAAAAGTACCAGACCGCTGGTTTCTTTATCGATACGGTGGATGGCCTGACAAGGATAGATCCACCCTTCTTTTTGAAGGTAAGAATTAACACGGGCCTGTAAGGTATCTTCTTCATTTCCATCGCTGTGTACCAGAAGAAAACAAGGTTTAAAGGCAACCACACAAAACATATCTTCATAAACGATGGTGACTTCTTTATCGGATAAGGCAACATGACTTGAAACGGCCTTGAATGAAAGCGTATAGATCTTATTTTTTTGAAGCTGTTTTTGATCAAAATCCGTGTGCTGGTTCCAGTGCTTTCTGGACATATGAAAAAGGCTCTGCAATTCATTCAGAGTAATGTCTTTTTGCGGCATAAAGCGAAGAATGTTGGGGGTACATTGTAAAAGTTTTATGATTTCAGGCATATTCATAGAATATTTTAAAAGTTAAGGATATAATGTCAATATAAAGGAGGACTTCATAATGAAGATTTTAAAATGTAATGAATGCGGTGCTGTATTTGAAGTGGTATTAGAACCTAAGAATGGTCATATTCCAGAAGGGTTCCGTGAATTAAAAGCCGGCGAAACGGACGGGGCAATGGAGAAACATGTTCCTGTTGTTGAACAGGATGGACATAAGCTGATCGTAAAGGTAGGCAGCGTACCACATCCAATGACACCGGAACACTATATCAATGCGGTTTGGGTAGAATTTGAAGATGGATCCTATGAGAAAAAAGTTTTGACGCCGGAGATGGAGCCGCAGGTTCATTTCTGCATGAAAGGCAAATCAGGGAAAGTCACGGTTTACGAATATTGTAATTTACACGGACTCTGGAAAACAGAATATACTTTGAAGGAAGAATAGGCATGGACAACCATGTCTTTTCTTTTATAATGAAGGTATGGCATTTAAGACAATTTACAGTATTTTTTGCGGTGCAGTAATCGGATTTTTGATTTGTTTGTTTTCGATAGGGATCGATACAATGATTAAGATCCGCGAATATTTTGGCTTCTGGATGATTTTAGGTCTTCCTTTAGCAGGGTTGGTGATTGTCTATCTGTATGAATCTCTAGGAAAGAATGCCAATCTGGGTGTAGGACTTTTATTTCGAAAAGAGAGAAACCAAATCGAAACTCTTCCTGAATTCCTGGCTCCATTGACATGGCTTTCTTCGATGCTTTCACATCTTTTTGGTGCTTGTACCGGTCGTACCGGAGCTGCTATTCAGATCGGTGCTTCGATAGGAGATCTTTTAGAAAGAAAGCTTTCTTTTTTTCGTTCGCTGACTTATGATATCACACCATATATTGCCGCCAGTTTCAGCGGTTTGTTTGGTTTGCCTCTAGTGGGGGCATTCTTTTCTTTGGAAATCTTTGATACTAAGACAAAAAATTTAAATAATCTTTTTCTTGTATTTCTTTCCAGTTTTTCCGCTTATGGAATTCGATATTTGCTGGGAATGGAAACATTTCTATTGCCTTTTGAATTTGAATCTCATTTTCAGCTTTCTTTGATCTTTCTGTCAATCTTGTCGGGTTTGGCAGGCGGATTGTTTGCCTTTTTGTTTCAACTTTGTAAAGAGGGATTCAAAAAGTTTTTTTCTTCTCCATACGCCAGAGTGCTTATCGGCAGCCTACTTTTGGTGGCTTGTTATATCTTGATAGGCAATGAACGGTATTTTAATACAGGACAGAATCTAATCAATGAACAAATGTTTTTATCTCATGACTGGATCTTAAAGGCAGCACTCACGATTTTATGTGCCGCCAGTGGATTTGTTGGGGGAGAAGTTATGCCGATTTTTACTGTTGGTGCGGCATTTGGATCGGTTGTTTCTTCTATTTTGGGAATCGATCCTTCATTTGGTGCTGCATTAGGCGTTGTAGCTTTTTTTGCTTCATCGACACATACTTTTATGACACCTCTGATTTTGGGTATAGAATGGTTTGGATTTTCATTTTTACCGTGTTCTTTTCTTGTTGTTTTGTTGAGTTATTTGTTGAACGGAAAGCAAAGCATTTATCAAAATGTAAATAAACAAGAAAGATCGTCTATTATTGTTAAGGTACTTAACAAATGGTATAATAAATGATATTTCAAGGAGGTCATCTATGTTAGAAGTTCGTCATCTTGTGAAAGATTATGATACAGGTACGAATGTTGTGCATGCACTCAAAGATGTTTCCCTGGCATTTCGAGACAGTGAATTTGTTTCGATCTTAGGGCAAAGTGGATGCGGAAAGACAACGTTCTTAAATATCATTGGAGGCTTGGATCAGTATACCAGCGGGGATTTGATCATCAATGGAAGATCCACGAAAAACTATACGGATAAAGACTGGGATACCTATCGCAATCATCGTGTGGGATTTGTATTCCAAAACTATAATCTGATTACTCACCAGAGTGTGTTGAGCAATGTGGAACTGGCTTTGACACTAACAGGTGTGGGAAAAGAAGAAAGACGGAAAAGAGCCATAGAAGTTTTAAAAAAGGTCGGATTGGAAGATCAGCTGGATAAAAAGCCAACCCAGATGTCAGGGGGACAAATGCAGCGTGTAGCCATTGCCAGAGCTTTGATCAACAACCCGGATATTTTACTGGCGGATGAACCGACAGGCGCTTTGGATTCCCAAACCAGTGTGCAGATCATGGAGCTTTTAAAAGAGATTGCCAAAGATCGGCTGGTGATCATGGTGACTCACAATCCAGAACTGGCAAGACAGTATTCAACGCGCATCATTCGATTGTTTGATGGGGTTGTGCAGGACGACAGTGATCCTGTTCAATTTGAGGATACCCAGGTTTCAAAAGAAAATCTGAAAAAAACAGGGATGTCTTTTAAAACAGCTCTTTCGTTAAGCTTTAATAACCTGCTGACAAAAAAGGGAAGGACCCTTCTGACCAGTTTTGCGGGAAGCATCGGAATCATTGGGATTGCTTTGATCTTATCTTTATCCAACGGGGTGCAGACTTATATCAATCAGGTTGAAAGTGATACGATGGCCAGTTATCCTATTGAGATCCAGGACAGTACCATGGATATGTCGACAATGATGGAGACCATGATGAATATGCAGGGCGATAAAAAGAAATCGAATGTCAAAGAGGATGAAGTGGAGTCCATGCCTTACATTAACGATATTCTTAATTCCATCTCTAATTCCACACAGAATAACCTGGGTGCATTCAAATCTTATCTGACAGGTAAAGAAGGAAAAGAGCTGGTAAGTCATACCAAAGCCATCGAATATGAGTATGGACTGAGTCTTCATGTTTATAACGATATGGGAGAAAAAGGTCTGGTGCAAGTTTCTCCTAATGGCTTACTTGATCGCCTGGGATATTCCGATCTGATGAATCTGCAGAATCAGTTTATGTCCAGCAGTGCTTCCATGATGTCTAATGAAGTCTGGCTTTCTTTGCCGGAAAATAAAAAACTTTGGGATGATGAGTATGAGCTGGTGGATGGAAAATGGCCGGAAGAATATAACGAAGTTGTGATCGAAGTTAATGATAAAAATCAGATCTCAGACTATGTCCTTTATTCTCTAGGTCTGATGGATCAGGATGAACTGGTAAAAAACTATCAGGAATTGCTGGCGGGAAATACCGATGAAATCAAAACCAGTGAACAGGTTACTTATACGTATGATGAATTGTTGAATACAACATTCAAACTGGTCAAAAACAGTGATCTGTATCATAAAGTCAATGGAGTGTGGATCGATGGATCCGAAGACGAAGAGTATGTTGATGAAGCATTGAACAACGCTATAGATGTCAAGATCGTCGGGATCATTACTCCAGCGGAAAATACGATGTCGACTTCGACCATGGGTGGCGTTTATTATTCCTCGGCTATGCGGGATTATATGATTGAACAGTGTAAACTCTCACCAATCGTAGAAGAACAGCTGGAAAATCCGGATATCAACGTGTTTACGGGAACTCAATTCTCTCAGGGGGAAGAAATCAAAATGAAAGATTTGACGCCGGAACAACAGATGGCGCTGGCATCCATGTCCCAGGAAGAACTCATGGCTTATATCAGTACATACAATGACAATCTTAACGCAACGTATGAATCCAATTTGCAGAAACTGGGATATGTCGATATGAACTCTCCAACAAAGATCAGTATCTACGCTTCCAGTTTTGAAGACAAAGAAGCCATCAGCGATTTGATCAATGAGTATAATGAAAAACAGAAAAAGGAAGACAACATAGCCAATGTGATCACGTATAATGATTTTATTGGAATGATGTTGACCAGTGTATCCAATGTGATCAATATGATATCGTATGTATTGATTGGATTTGTTTCGGTTTCACTCATTGTCTCAAGTATTATGATTGGAATCATTACCTATATTTCGGTTTTGGAAAGAACAAAGGAAATTGGTATTTTACGAGCCATCGGGGCTTCCAAAAAGGACATTTCCCATGTGTTCAATGCAGAAACTTTTATCATTGGACTAACCAGCGGGTGTATGGGGATCTTGATCACGATTCTGTTGAATCTTCCTATCAGCATGGTCGTGGAAAATCTGACGGGAGTCGCTCATATTGCGTCGTTGCCTTGGCAGGGCGGCGTGATCTTAGTTTTGATCAGTTTGGTGCTGACTGTCATTGCCGGTTTGATTCCAAGCGGTATTGCCTCCCGAAAAGATCCGGTGGAAGCTTTACGCAGTGAATAATAATTTGAACCTGGTTGCCAGGTTCTTTTTTCTTGTAAAAAGAATGTAAATAATGATGATAGCGCATACATTTTGATGAAAATATCATTTAATTTTCATGAAAAAGTGGTATACTAAAAATTAAGTAAAACACTATGTAGTATAGGAGGATGGTTATGGAACAAAATAATATGCTCGCGATGATTTTAGCGGGTGGGCGTGGGACGCGTTTATTGGAGCTGACCAAGAAAAACGCAAAACCAGCCGTTTACTTCGGTGGTAAGTATCGAATCATCGATTTTCCTTTGAGTAACTGTGCAAATTCAGGAATCAAAGTCGTAGGCGTTTTAACACAATACGAATCCGTTATGTTGAACGCCTATGCCGGTGCCGGACAGCGATGGGGCCTGGATACAAGGGGAAGCGGTGTGTATGTACTTCCGCCTCGCGAAAAAGATGGAACAAAATTTGATGTGTATCAGGGGACTGCGGATGCAATCACTCAAAATATTGACTTTATTGATACATTCGATCCGGAGCATGTTTTAATCCTTTCTGGAGATCATATTTATAAAATGGATTATGCAGACATGCTTTCACTTCACAAGGAAACGGATGCGGCTTGTACAATTGCCGTTTTACCGGTACCGATGAAAGAAGCCAGCCGTTTTGGAATCATGAATACAGACGATGAAGGACGAATCGTTGAATTTGAAGAAAAGCCGGCACATCCAAAATCAAATCTTGCCAGCATGGGAATCTATATTTTCAACTGGAAGGATCTGCGTAAAGAATTGATCGCGGATATGAATAAAGAAGGTAGTCATCATGACTTTGGAAAAGACATCATTCCTTCATTCCTGAATCAGGGAAAGAAACTTCAGGCGTATCAGTTCAATGGTTACTGGAAGGATGTTGGAACAATCGATTCACTCTGGGAAGCCAACATGGATCTGCTTACCAAAACGAATGAATTGAACCTGGACGATCCAGAATGGAAGATCTATACAGAAGATGTACCGACACTTCCTCATTACGTAAGTCCAACTGGAAGTGTAAAGAACTGTTATATCAATCAGGGAGCCATTATTCGCGGACACGTTGTGGAATCTGTGCTTTTCAATGATGTGACAGTGGATGAAGACGCTGTTGTTGAACAGGCTGTCTTGATGCCGGGTGTCAGTGTTGGTGAAGGAGCAAAAGTCTACCGTGCCATTGTCGCTGACGGGGTAAAGATCGACGCCGGTGCCGTTGTAGGATCACCGGACAGTGAAGAAATTTTGCTTGTTTCCAAGCGTGTAAAGAAAGGGGAGTAACCGACGATGTGTGATGCATTAGGAATCGTAACTTATAATGACCCAAGTGTCTATGTAAG
>NZ_CALVGO010000046.1 GCF_944327125.1 uncultured Faecalicoccus sp. | reverse complement strand
GTCTGGATTTCAACGGTCTTGTTCAGTACTTCCAATCGTTTCTTATTAACATCATAGTCTTGGATCATATAGTCTTTTAGTATGGAAATTACTCATTTTCTGAATGCAGTGGCTCTTTTCGAACTTGTCAGAATTTCCGACAAGTTGCATTTTCTTGCAGTTCATTTTCATCATAAATATTGGCAATATGTTCAACGATATTTGTTCTTGAGGAGTCAAAAAGTTGAGCCATCTGTTGTTGAGTCAGCCATACGGTATCTTCATCCGAGTAACTCTAACTTATAACTCTAGTTCACCATTATTAAAATAACGATATCATTTTCATTGTTTCATCTCCTTTTTTGGGGTACTGGATTTGACAGTGTAGAAAAGGTAGGTTTGAATGATTTTCAAAATGGTTCGTACTATGTAAAAAGGATGCCTTGCGGCATCCCAGCATGGGTTCTATTGAATAGGAATCATCTTTTGTTTATAGAAAGAATAGATCCAGGTTTCAATGGGTTTGGATTCAATTTTTGATAAAGAATTTTTATAGGTGACTAACTGTTCCTTATACGTTTCAATGAATTCTTCATCGGTTTCTAAATGATCCGTTTTAAAGTCCAGGATCACGATCTTATCTTCCATAAAGCTGACCAGGTCCATAAAACCATGGATCAGACTGTTTTCTTCCTTGATCAGATACGGACATTCAAACTGATGCGCATGCGACATGCACTGTCTGTATAACGGATCCTGGTTGAGCGAAGTGATCTGTTCTATGTCGGTATCCCTAAAAGGATACTGATGCGCCTGGCCAAAGTCTTTTAGATCGGCTGGCTGATAAGGAAAAGAAAGACTAGCTACAGCTTCGTGGAACAGCGTTCCTCGCCTGGCCCCCTTTGATCCTTTTAAGTCCGGCTTTTTCCATTTTATCTTTTCTTTGGCCATGGAAGCCGTTTTGGTAGAAATCGTATAAACAGGAAGTTCATAGACTTTTTTGGGTTCCGGTTTTTGTGAGATCCTCTTCGTTTCCGGACGCTTATAGTAGGTGTTGTCCCTTTCAAAACGGATGAGATCACTTTGACTGTGATAATACGTATAAAACAGCCAGCTTGTATAGCTTTGTCTTTTTAAAAGCGTATACAAGGATAAAGTGTCATTATAGCTGGAAGCACTCTTGATAGAGTCAACGATGATCAGTTCCTTTTCCGCTCTTGTGGTGGCCACATAGAATACACGCATCTCCTCCTGCAAGTCATCCTGCATTTTTTTGGTTTTGATCGCAATCATATCTTTGCCTGGATAGCGGACGTTTCCATACGGATCGATCTGTCCCAAAGCCAGCCCCAGCGTATCATCGATCAAAACAGGCTGATTGTCGTAATGGTTTTTTGTCTCGTGCTGTGAATAGATATAGACCACCGGAAACTGGAGGCCTTTAGAATGGTGCATGGTCTTGATCGATACAACATCGGCGTCCTTGCCATAAGGGTACGCTTCGCCCAAACGATCGAGCTTAGCGGCGTTGTTGTGCTGATCAAGAAAAGCCAGAGGGTCCAAAGGATCGTCGGCCTGACTGGCCAGCTGCAAGAACAGGTCGAGGTTGATCTTGTCCTGGGCGGTTGTATGAAGCATATAAAAATCATTTTTCGCATAGATCTTGCGGATCTGATCGCACAAAGGATCCTTTCTCCAGGTTCGCATTTCCTTGAAAGAATCCATAAATGGTTCTTCTTTGATCGTATCAAATAGAGAAGCGCCTTTTTCCTTGTGGATACACGCTTGGGCCAGTGCATCGGTACTAACGCTGACCAGCGGAGAAAACAGTAAGCTGCACAAGGCGATGTCATCGGTTGGATCCTGGATGGCTTTTAAACAAGCCATGGTAATCTGTACGCTGTGATTGGTGTAGAAACCATGATCGATCTCGGCAAGCACAGGAATCTGATACGCTTCCAGAGCCTTTTTGATCTTTTCCTGCGGTGTATGGCTTCTTGTCAGGATACAGATATCTTTATAAGGAATCCCTTGTTCATGGTGTTTTAAAATGTCCTGGGCGATCATATCCAGACGCAGTTCGTTACATAAAGAACGAGCCGACTGGGCATTTTCCTCTTCCTGCTGGCTGAATGTTTCGTATTCGTTGTATAGAAAGCGAACCGGATACTGTTTCTGTTCTTTTTGCCGGTTGGTTCCGGCCATTGCGATATCTTTTTGTTCAAACTGTCGTTCCATTCCTGAAACATTCATGATTTTTTCATAGAAGTCATTATTGAAACGAATGATGGAGTCATTGGATCGATAGTTTTCATTCAAGATCAAAACACAGGAGTGTTCATCCTGAGAATTCATATGGTTTTTCATGATCTCTGGTTTGGCATAGCGGAAACCATAGATGCTTTGTTTGATATCGCCTACGCGAAAGACGTTGTCTTTGCGCGCAAAACAGGCAAGAATGCTTTCCTGAAGATCGTTGGTGTCCTGGAATTCATCCACCAGGATCATCTGATATTTTTCTTTTACTTCTTTGGCAATGTCTTCCTGGCACAAAAGCTGATAGGCAAAATGTTCCATATCGCCAAAATCAAGCACTTCTTTTTCTTTTTTGAGTTGGGCATAGTATTTCTGGGTCAAAAGAGCCAGCTGACAGAAAAGTTTTTTTCTTTGTTTAGAATCCGCTTTTTCCTTTTCAAAGACTTCAAAAGGAAATAAGACATCCCCAATCTTCTTTTCGAGCTCTTTGAAAGCTTTGTTTTCTTTACTGGTATCGATGTCATCGTATTTATTCTTTAAACGAGGCGTCGTTGTGATATAAAACAGAAAATCACGGCGAAAGCTTTCATAATCGTTGTCTTTTAGATCTTCCAGACACTGTTGAAGCTTTTCTTCCTTTTCTTCGACACCTTCAGGAAACTCTTCCAGCACCATAAGCATGGATTCAATGATCTGTTTAAAATAAGTGATAAACCAGGTCTCGATTTCGCTAGAATCTTCCTGGTATAAAGAAGTGATCCATGTCTTTGGATCTGGTTTTGCCCAGGCAGTGTTGATCAAGTTCTGGATGTATTTTTCCTGATCGGTGATCGATTTGGAGTAATCCGAAAAGAAGCTGTCCAGATCCGCCAGGTCTTTGGCATTGATGGATTCTCTTGCCTTCTGGTAAGCTTCATGAAAAACCAGAGCGGTCGCACTGGTTTCAATGGATTTGGCCATCTTATACGAGATGGGGATGCGGTAATAGTATTGTTGCACGATTCCTAAACAAAAACTGTCGATGGTACAGATGCTGGCATCTTCTAATAAGGCCAGCTGTTCCTGGATGTAGGGATCGTCTTTTTCCTTTTCCAGGGAGATCTTCAAACGAGTCTTCATCTCCATGGCTGCATCGTTGGTAAACGTCATGGCCAAAATGGAATCGATCGAAATCTTGTCTTTTAGAACGAGCTGGCAAAGACGTTCGACCAAAACGCTGGTCTTCCCGCTTCCGGCACTGGCGAAAACCAATACGTTCTTGTCACGAATGTCGATGGCTTGTTGCTGGACAGGACTAAATCGCATGATCTTCCTCCTTTTCTAAGCGGTTTGTTTTCTTAACTTCTATGGCACTTTGCCGGCAGATCTCTTTATAGGCACAATAGTCGCAGGCAAACGCATTGTGTTCTGGCGTGATGTTTCCACTTTGGATATCCTCTAAAAGGGAAAACAAAACGGTTTTCCATTCTTCTTTGATCTGCGTGTATTCCGGCTGTTCTTTTTTACGGGCAAAGCGGCCTTTTTCATCACAGTAGATCGAGAGATCCTGAAACTCCAGCCCATTGAATTTTTTGACAGGGAGGATATCGGTAAACTCTGTCTCCATGATCTCCGGTATCTTCTTTTTGTAGCTGATCTTGATGGCTCCAGTACTTTCCGGCGTTGTTTTCAAAGAAATATAGAAGCAGCCATAAGGAAGATGTCCGCTCATTTTTTCATAGGCAATCGTATATGTGATCAGCTGCAGGGCACATCCGGTGTGGAAATCCTGGATCGAGATATCTTTATCGGAGCTCTTATAGTCAAAGATCACAAAGGCACTTTTATAAAGGTCGATCCGGTCGATATATCCATAAAGATGCACCGGGGTTCCTTCCCAATTCAATGACATGGAAAGAGCGTATTCCTGCTCATGGGTCTGCATATGCCAGTTGGCCTCAAATTGGGAAAGCTGACGGAGCACTTTTTTCATCTTGATTAAAAAGCTTTGGCTCTGGGCTTCAAAAAGCGCGGCATTTTGCGGATACATTTTCATCACAAAGGAAAACTCTTCCCGGATCAAGGAAAGCAACTGGTCTTCATGGACATGGGGATAATCTTTTCCATGTTCCCGGATCAATCGTTCCAGAATGTGATGATAGATCGATCCCTGGATCCGGATATCCATCAAGTCTTGTTTTTCCTGAAGATGAAGTCCATAACGCAAAAAATGCTGAAGGGGACAGCGCGCAAAAGATTCCAGCTGGGAGATGGAACCGCTGAATGTATTCTCTTTAAAAAACAGACTGCGGGCATTTTCTTTGGATAAAGAAAAGAGCGGAGCTTCATAGATCGAAGGATCTTGAACATCCTGAAATTCGGGTTCTTTTCCTAACCAGGCTTCCAGTTCATGGCTGGATGGATTCTCTTTTCCGTCATAGTTGGATTCAGGAAGGAGAATGTAGAGCTGTTGAGGAAGAGAAAGTGTATGGAACAACTGTTCTTTCTGAAGGGCCAGACGTTCTTTTAAAGACGGCAGCTTCAGTTTGGAACAATAGGTTTCATCATAGATACCTCGATGCATGGCATAGTTGGGAAATGCCTTGGCATGCGCATTGGTCAGAAATACGACATCGCGGCAAGGCGTGATCTCGTTGCGGTTGATGATCAAAACCCCCTGCAGGGTATCAGGTCTTGTGTTTTGTGCCAGGGAGTCGGTCATATCGATCAAAAACGCCAGATCTTCTTTTGTCTGCACCTTGTCTAAAATCAAGGCCAGAGTGTTCTGAATCGTATAGAAGGCTTTCTGATTTTCCAAAGTGGGTGTATTGACCTTCTGCAAGGTGAGTAAGATCTCTTCCATATCCTGGATGGACCAGTGAAGCATATCTTTGTGTTCATTGAGCCATTCCAGGGTCCATTTGACTTTGTCTTTGATCTTTTGATAGCGGTATTCATTCAGGATCTGGTTTTCCTGATATCTTTCGGGTAAATGATCTTCCATTTTTTCCAATAGGAAAGGAAACTGCTTCAATACAGCGGTTAGGGTTTCGCTTTCGGTTTTAAAACAAGCTTCTGTCAGGGCAATAAAATGTTCTGTATCTTTGTGATAGATCCATTCCAGACACGCTTTGAACTGCGTGATCATGGAAGAATGAGGCATTTCGGATAAAAAAGTATACGGGATCTGATGATAATCAAAGATCTGTTCCAGAACTTGTTTCTGGCTGGCATCCTCAGTGACAACACAGACATCCTGGGCATCGTATTGTCTTTTTAAGATCGTATCGGCAATCACCTGAGCTTGTTTGCGGGCGTTGGCACAAGACCAGTACGATAGCGAAGGTTTCTTTTCACTGGTCAAAAGAGCGGCACCGTTTTTGATAAGGAAAGAGACCCATAGTTGTTCTTCCAGAGAAAACTCATGGTCCAAAATCGATACATCAGAAGCATCGATGGTTTGTGTCAGGATCGCTGGGATCTGTTTTTCCTTGATGTCCAGATCATCTAAAAGTGTAAGGACTTCTTTTAAAGCTTTTTCTTTCTGGGTGGCTTGCGGAAGATCCTTTGAGGAAAGGCCGTACGTTTTGATATACCGCAAAAACTGCAGAGTGTCTCGAATAAAATCAAAGCTGTTCTTGCTGAGGGCAAACACATTGTCTTGAGACAGGGGATGCAGTCTTTCAAGCATTTCAAACCAAAGAACACATTCTTCCTTTTCGGTATTCGAAAAAAAGCGCTGGATGTAAGAAGACAGGCTTAGCACCTGAAGATCTCGATTGTTTCCTTTTTGGCGGTAGATCTCTTCATACACCAGTAGATGAAGAGAGGCCGGGGCAATAATGATGCCGCTTTCTGGTAGTTTCAACATACTGATATTCTATCATAGAATCCAAGGGTATATATATAATCTGATTTTTGATAAAATGAAGGCATGAATAAATTTCTTTTATCCCATCAAAGCATTATATCCGATTTAGGAATGACATTTTTGATGCTGGTGATCGTCAGCGGGATCGCCAGCTTGTTTTACCGGCTGAACCTGGCCGATGCCACGATCATTCTTCTCTATTTGTTAGGGGCCATGGTTCTGGCGCTCTTTATCAAACGAAGAGTTTTCGGGATCTTGTTTTCGCTGGTCAGCGTGCTGACGTTCAATTACTTGTTTACGTATCCGCGGTTTACGTTTCATTCGTATGACCGAAATCATCTGGCGACCTTTCTGATCTTGTTTATCGCTTCGCTTTTAGCCAGTGCTTTGGCTGCCAAGCTCAAAGAAAGCGCCCGAGCTTCCCGGCAGGATGCTTACAGCACACAGATTTTATTGAATGCCAGTCAGCAGCTTGCCAAAGCCAAAGACGCCAAACAAGCTTACTATTGTGCCGCCATGCAGTTAAACAAACTGACAGAGGCGGGCATCCTGATCTATCCTTATAGCCAGGATCAGTTAAAAGAGCCCATCGTATACGGCATGCTTACACAGGAAATGTATGATCAGAATGTGGAGAAGGTCTTAAAGAAGGGCGCGTATGCGGGCCTTGTTGATTTTTCAAATCGAGTGTATGTTCCCATCCATCTGGACGATAAGATTTTTGGGATTGCGGGGATTGAAATCGAAAAGAAAAAACTGGGAACTCTGGAAGAGAATATCATTCTTTCCATACTGGGAGAAACCAGCATGGCTTTGGAAAATCTTGAAAGTCTGATGGCCAAACAAAAAGCCGATATGAAGGCGGAAAAAGAACGGCTTCGTTTTGATTTGCTGCGGATGATCTCTCACGATCTAAGAACACCGCTTACCTCGATCTACGGCAATGCACAAAATCTTCTGCAGGCCGAGGACAGTATCGATCCGGCCAACAAGAAGCAGATCTATACAGATATCTATGAGGATTCAAAATGGCTGATCGACCTGGTGGAAAACCTCTTGGCGATCACCCGGCTGGATCAGGACAATCTGGATCTGCATTTTGAAGAAGAGATCGTTGAAGATGTGATCGAGGAAGCAATCGCCCGTGTTGATTCGCATAAAAGAGAGCATGTGATCGAGATCGAGGAATCCGAAGAAATCTTGACGGCTCGCATGGATGCCCGTCTGATCGTACAGGTGCTTGTCAATCTTATCAACAATGCCATCAAGTATACGCCTTCCGGCAGCCATATCCATATCCAGACCCAAAAGAAAGAGGGATGGGTTCTGGTGTCGGTTGGCGATGATGGACCGGGCATTTCGGATGCGATGAAGGAACATGTTTTTGAAATGTTTTATACGGGAAACAAAGCGGTCATGGATTCACGGCGAAGTCTGGGATTGGGCTTAGCTTTGTGTAAAAGTGTGATCGAAGCTCATGGCGGTACGTTATCGGTCAAAGACAATATACCGCACGGGGCCGTTTTTACCTTTAGTCTACCAACAGGAGGGATACACAATGAATAAGATGAAAATATTGGTTGTCGAGGATGATATTTCGGTAAAGAATCTGATCTTAACGACCTTAAAAGCGCACGATTATCAGTATTTATACGCCCAAAACGGAAAGGAAGCCATTATGGAGGCTTCCAGTCACAATCCGGATGTGATCTTACTGGATCTGGGACTCCCGGATATGGATGGAATCGAGATCATCCGTAAAGTCAGGACCTGGTCCAATATGCCGATCATTGTCATCAGTGCACGCAGTGAAGATTCGGATAAGATCGAAGCTCTGGATGCCGGAGCGGACGACTATTTGACCAAGCCGTTTTCCATTGAGGAACTGTTGGCTCGTTTACGTGTGGTCCAGCGGCGTTTAAGTGTGGTCCAGAGTGCCCGGGAAGAAATGTCTTTTTTTACCAACGGCGATCTCCGTATCGATTATGCTGCCGGTGTGGCCTATTTGAAAAAAGAGCCGCTGCATCTGACGCCGATCGAATATAAGCTTTTGTGCCTGCTTGCCAGAAACATGGGCAAGGTCTTGACGCATAAATACATCACACAGGAAATATGGGGAACCAGCTGGGAGACCGATATTGCCTCTTTGCGTGTATTCATGGCGACGTTGCGAAGAAAAATCGAGCCAAAAGGCTCGAAGAATCGGTATATACAGACACACATCGGTGTCGGGTATCGAATGATGAAAGTCGATTGTGATCTATAGTCCCAATAAGATCCCCAGTCCTGCACATAAACAGATCAGCAGGATCGGATGGATCTTTTTATATACTTTTGAAAAGATAAAGATAGCGACAAATAAAATAAAATTCAATGGTTCAAAGGTCTTGAAAGTAATGCTTCCCTGAAAGAGCACTTCGATCAAGATCCCGATCCCGGCGCTGGCAATCATGGAGACCACGGCTGGACGAAGTCCGTAGAAGATGTGATCGACCAGTTTGGAGTCGCGGAATTTCTTTAAAAACTGGGCAATGATGCAGATGACGATGATGCTGGGAGCTACCAGGGCCAGGGTGGTCACAATACCGCCTAAGATCGATCCGCCGGTTGAAATATAGCCGACATAAGTGGCCATATTGACACCCATGGCTCCTGGGGTGGATTCGCTGATGGCAATCATGTTCATCAACATGGTCTGATCAAACCAGCCATAGTTGTCGATCATGGCATACAGGAAAGGAATCGTAGCCAGACCTCCGCCTAAGGCAAACAATCCGGTCTTGAAGAATTCGATGATCAGTGAGATCCATATACTCATGACTGAACACCTCGTTTCGCTTTAAGGCTTTGGATCAAAACGCCAAAGGCCCCAGACAATATAACGACCCATACCGTGGATAAAACGGAAAAGTAAGTCAGTATCAGGGCCACGATAAAGATCAGGATCCCGATCTTATCTTTGATCCCGGATTTGGCCATTTTTAAAACGGCGTTGAGCACCAGAACGCAGACCGCAATGCGGATACCGGCCAGACCGTGCTGAACGATCTCGATATCGGCAAAGTTCTGCAGCACAGAGGCAATGATCAAAATAATGAGGATGCTTGGGGCAACGATACCTAAAGTTGCGATAATTCCGCCAAGGATCCCTTTCTTATAATATCCGATAAACGTTGCGGTATTAACGGCAATGATCCCCGGGGTACATTGTCCCACCGCAAAATAGTCCATCAGTTCTTCTTCGGTGGCCCAGTGTTTGTTCTCTACGATCTCTTTTTGAAGAAGAGGAAGCATGGCATACCCGCCTCCAAAGGTAAAGGCACCCAGCTTAAAAAATGTCGTGAATAATTCTATATAGGTTTTCATGGGATTAATTATATACAAAAGATCAAAGATTTCTCAACCGAAAGTTTAGGAAAACAAATGAGAATCCTCGTCAATTCAATGGCCGAGTACTCCACTTAGGCTTATCTCTTAATACGTTTCATAATTTTGGAGCCTGACTTTTTTAGAAACTCTTATATTTATCATATAAATTAGAAAAGACATATGATAAAAATTACAAAAAATATACCGATGGTAAAATAAAC
>NZ_CALVGO010000045.1 GCF_944327125.1 uncultured Faecalicoccus sp. | reverse complement strand
GCGCCTTTTTCACAGAGAATTACGGTGCACCCGGTTCCTCTTTTGACATCCTGGGCATGGCCGATCTTGAAATCGGTCAGTTTATTGATTAGAATTTCCTTCATATTTATTTTCCTCCAATGTATATAGGTCTGTTCTTCGAATCTTCCAGAACGGCATACGTTTACGGATCGTGTCGATTTTTCCTAAATCAATTTCAGTCACTTGATAACTTTGATCTTTGGCCATTTGCACAACAATCTTTCCAAAAGGATCGGTGATGATCGAATGCCCATAGCTTTCAAAAGTATTATGAACATAATGAGCCGGATTGACTCCGACACAGAAAATTTGATTTTCCATGGCGCGAACCTGGTATAAAGGGGTCCAATGGATCTGGGTCACGGTTTTATTGAAAGCCGAAGGACAGAAAAGGACTTTGACTCCTTCCTGGCTCAAAAGCCGGGCATTTTCCGGAAATCGCATATCATAACAGATCAACACGCCCATTTTCCCGAAACGGGTATCAAAAGCTTGAAAATGATTTCCTGGAGTAAACACTTCATTTTCCTGATAGGAACGGTTTTTTGTGTGAACTTCAAAAAGATGTGTCTTGGCATATGAAGTTAAGAAGGTTCCCTGATCAAAGATCAGACATTCATTATAGATCTTATTTTCGATTTGATGGGCCAGCGTTCCGCCAATGACTATACACTGGCCTTCTTTCGATATCGTTTGAAGCGCTTCTTTGCATCGTTGAAAGAAGCGTACACTCTCCTTGATGTTTTTGTTGATATAGGGACAGTTCCACATCTCCGGAAAGACCAGAACATCGGCTCCTTCCTTGATGCACTTTTGGCTTAAAGAGAAGGCTTGTTGAAGATTTTGTTCAATTTCAGGGTGAACCTTGATTTGAATCATTCCGATTTTCATGCCTTAATCATACCACGAAATCAAAAAATGATTTATAATATATTCCATGGAAGAGGAGTGAAATCATGGCAATGATCAAACTGGCTCCAGCGTATAAAGATTACATTTGGGGCGGAACAAATTTAAAAGAAAAATATGGAAAGAAATGTGACTTGGACATCGTGGCTGAAAGCTGGGAAGTTTCTACGCATCCCGATGGGCCAAGCATTGTCGCTTCCGGCCAGGATGCCGGAAAGACCCTGACACAGTATATCGAACAGCACGGGAAAGACTGTTTAGGAACAGAAGGAAAGAAATTTGAATTCTTCCCGATGTTGATCAAATTTATTGATTCTAAACAGCCTTTATCGATCCAGGTTCATCCGGATAACGAATATGCCCTTCGCGTTGAAAAAGAATATGGAAAAACGGAGATGTGGTATATTTTGGATTGTGAAGAAGGGGCCACCCTGTACTTTGGGGTAAACCAGTCCATCACAAAAGAAGAATTCAGAAAACGCATTGAAGACAATACGATCCTGGAAGTGCTCAAAGAAGTTCCGGTGCACAAAGGCGATGTGTTCTTTATCAAGGCAGGGACGATCCACGCGATCGGAGCGGGCATTACTTTATGCGAGATCCAGCAAAATTCCAATTCAACGTATCGTGTATATGATTTTGGCCGCGTAGGAAAAGATGGAAAACCACGGGAACTGCATATTGATAAAGCCATTGATGTTTCCAATTTGGATCCGATTGATTCCGATTTTAAACCGGCAGGACAGCCTGTTGTGGATGAAACGGCCGAAACGGTTCTTTTGGGTACATGCGATTACTTTACAAGCTTTGAAACCACATTAAAGGGAACCACCGTGATCGATGTGGATGATGAAAGCTTTGGAACGCTTGTTCTTGTCGAAGGGAAGGCCGTATTGGAAAATAATGGCGAGACCTTGGACCTTGACAAAGGCGAAACCGCTTTTATTGAAGCCGGAAGCGGTAAGGTCACAGTGACCGGAAATTGCCGTTGGATCTACAGCAGGGTATAACCTGCTTTTACTATGTTTCAAAAAGACTTACTGAAATGGTATGCCCAGTCTGCCCGCCCGCTTGTTTTCCGGGAAAAGAAAGATGCCTATTCGATCTGGATCTCAGAGATCATGGCGCAGCAGACCCGCATCGAAGCGATGCTTCCTTATTATGAACGTTTTATCAGGGAGATTCCGGATATTCAAAGTCTGGCTTATGCCGGTGAAGATCAGCTGACCAAACTTTGGCAGGGGTTAGGATATTACAGCCGGGTGCGAAATATGAAAAAATGCGCTAGGGTCTGTATGGAAAAGTATGAAGGAAAGCTTCCGCATACAAAAAAAGAATTGGAAAAACTTCCCGGAATCGGTTCTTATACAGCCGGCGCCATTGCCTCGATTGCCTACGATGAAAAAGTCAGTGCCGTGGATGGAAATGTGATCCGAGTGTTTTCCCGATTGTACAACATTCAGGAAGATGTAAGATCAACGAAAGTAAGAAAACGAATCGAAAGCCTTGTGGAAAACTCTCTGGCCGATCCTGTCAGCCAATACAATCAGGCGTTGATGGAATTGGGGGCTTTGATATGCATACCCAAGAATCCAAGATGTTCGAATTGTCCGATTCAACATCACTGTACCGCTTTTTTAGAAGGCGAACCGGCGTTGTTGCCGATACAAACCAAAAAGAAAGAGCGAAAAAAAGAGAATAAAACGTTTTATATTCTAGTTTGTAAAGATCGGATCCATTTAAAGAAGCGCCCGGATACAGGCTTGTTGGCAGGGCTTTATGGATTCGATGAAAAAAAACCGGATCGTATCTATAAACAAATCGAGCTAAAAAAGTATACGCATGTGTTTTCACATATCGAGTGGAAGATGCAGGGCTTTGTCTGTCAGGTGGAGCCAATGGATCAAGATTTCTATACGATCGACCAGATAGAAAAGCAGTTCTCGATTCCCAGTGCTTTTTTGCCCTTTTATAAACAAACCAAAAAAATCATAGAGGAGGAAAAAGATGCCCGAGATCGTTATTGAAAGTTTTACGTTAGACCATACAAAAGTGAAGGCGCCTTATGTACGTCTTATCAGTGAAGAAAAAGGCCCCAAAGGAGATATCATTTCAAATTATGACATTCGCCTTTGCCAGCCCAACCAACAGGAGATCCCGACAGGCGCCATGCACACATTGGAGCATTTACTGGCGCTGTATCTGCGCCCAAGGATCGAAGGGTACATTGATTGTTCTCCTTTTGGATGCCGTACGGGCTTTCATCTTCTTTGCTGGGAACATCATGACACCGAAGAAATCGCAAAAGCGTTAAAAGAAGCCCTTGAAGAAGTGATCCGTACTTCATGGGAACAAGTTCCGGGGACGGCGGAAAAAGAATGTGGAAATTATAAGGATCATAGTTTGTTCGGCGCTAAAGAATGGGCCAGAAACATTTTGGAACAAGGAATTTCTTACGATCCTTTTGAAAGAAAGGTCGTATGAAAAAACTGATTTTAGCTTCCTGTACCGCGGATGTCTATCTTTATGTCGATCAGATTCCCAGTTCTTCTCAGGATGCCAAAGTAATGCATAAAGAAATGGTTTTAGGCGGATGCGGCTATCATGTAGCCAAAGCCTGTGAAGAGGCGATTCTTTTTTGCCCGTTAGGCAAAGGGATCTATGGCGATTTTGTCCGGCAGCACTTGCTTAATGAAGATCTGGAATGTTTACTCTATCCAGTCAAAGAAGACAACGGGGTATGTTACTGTATGATTGAAGAAAATGGACAGCGCACCTTTTTGTCCGATCATGGAGCCGAATATCACTATGCCAAAGAGATGTTTTCAGACCTTCCTCCAACAGACTGGATCTATGTATCAGGAATCGATTTGGAGGAAAAACAAAACCAATGTGTGATCGATTACTTGAACTGTGTGGACGCGAATCTTTTCTTTTCGCCTGGACCAAGAGTGACATTCATTCCTGAAATCTGTGAAAAGATGTTAAAACGCAGACCCGTTTTACATATGAACAAGGAAGAATGTGAATCGTGGACCCGAAGAAGCATGGAAGAAGGTATGAAATACTTATGGGACCAGACACAGCGTCCGGTCGTCGTAACGGATTCTTTCCGAGGGTCCTATGCTTATGATGGAGAGATGGTGTATGTTCCCTCTGTGCCGGTATGCTCAACCAACGTGACAGGGGCTGGGGATACCCACGCCGGAAGCTGTTTGGACAGTTTGTCTCAAGGACTGGATCTGGAAACGATGCTGAAAAAAGCCAACCAGAAGGCCAGTGAAAAGATCATAAAGAAAGAGGGGATCCTATGATGGATTGTATCGCGGTAGGAATGGGTGGTTTCATTGGCTCGATCCTTCGATATTTGATAGGGAAGATTCCGGTTTCAGCCGGGAGCTTTCCCATTCATACGCTTGGTATCAATATTGTTGGATCCTTTGTGATTGGATGCATTGCCTGCCTTGTTTCCAAAAATCCCAATATCGATCCACGATGGATCTTATTTTTCAAAGTGGGGATCTGCGGAGGCTTTACGACCTTTTCGACTTTTTCTTTGGAAACCAGTCAGTTATTCCAATCTGGGCAAGCAGGCATAGCCATTCTCTATGTCGCATGCAGTATCGTATTTGGGGTCATTGCGGTGTTTGTGCCGCAGCTCATCATAAAATGAAAAGATCAGGGTTCGTTCATCCCTGATCTTTATTCTTGTTGGAAAACTGAGAAAGAGCCAGGCATACCAGCCCGATTCCTAACAAACTCATGGCGTTTTTTATCTCGATTTGATTTAAAAATGAAAGTACGACAACGGCAATTCCCATCGCTAAAGCAATTCCCTTGAGAGCGATATCAAGGATCTCAGAGATCTCGGTGTTGTCTGTCTTTTTATCTGTGCTGTTCTTTGTCTGCATGAGCTCATCAATGGATATCTCAAAGATTTCCGCGATTTTTGGTATTGAATTGACATCGGGAAAAGAGAGATCTCGTTCCCATTTGGAGACGGCTTTATCAGTGACGCCCATTTTTTCCGCCAGCTCAAGCTGGGTCATTCCTTTTTCTTTGCGCAAGGAAGATATCATTTGTCCAAAACTTTGATTTTTCATGATGTACACCTCTTTTTCATCCTGTATGCATCATACACTATCGATATGAATGACTCAACCGACTGTCGGTTGAGTTTGCTCGTCTGTTGGTTTAGTCGATTTCTTTGTCGTTTTTGTATTCCAAGATATCCCCAGGCTGACATTCCAACACTTCGCATATCGCATTCAGGGTGGAAAAGCGGATGGCCTTTACTTTTCCAGTTTTCAAATTGGATAGATTCACATTGGAGATGCCTACTTTTTCCGATAATTCATTAAGAGAGATCTTTCGATCGGCCATCATGCGGTCTAAACGTAATATGATTGCCATAACTTCACCTAAAGGATCGCATCGACTTCATTTTGAAGGCGATAGCCATTTAAGAACAATACCCCAACTAACAGGCAGATCACACCTAAGATGATATAGACGCCATCCGCCAGAATAAAATCATGATATCGGATAAACGACATCCCGCTAGGGACCGAAACAGAATCGCTGATCCGCGGCACGATAAAAGCTACGACAAGAAAAAGGATCCCTATGATATTCATTCCTTTGGCAAGGATCTGATGAAACGCTTTGTGGCTCCAATAGAGAAAAAGAATGGTGAAAAAGAAGATCAAAATGGCGATATTCCACGTGAGATGATAAAGAAAATTGGAAAACCCGATCACGGTCCATACATTCCATAAGATCCATTGGGTAATGTTGACAACGGCTTGCACCGCAAAGGCTCCGGTAATCACAAGGCACGCCAGCATGGTTCTCTTAAGATTTTTGGATTTCACTTCCTGGGATTGTGTATTACAAATAAAGTCGTTGGTCTTGTTCATGTTCTAATCACTCCTCCTAAAGAGTCTTTCGAAATCTCTTTCTGATTACTTTATAACATCCATTTTTACATAAGTCAATAAAATATTATCGAAAAACATTAAATAATAAATGAAATAAATAAAATATCTAAAGTTTATCCAGAAATAGAAGAATTCTAGTTTTCCTTTGAAAAATATGCTACAATACTATAGCGTTTAGTTTTGTAGAAATAAGAATTTAGGAGGATGCTCTAATGGGATTGTTATCAAATCTTTTCTCAGAAGAAAAACGAGAGCTGAATGAACTTGAAAAAATAGCGAATCAGGTATTGTCTCACGAAAAAGAGATGGCCGATTTGTCCGACGATGAATTGAAAGAAAAAACAGTCGAATACAGAAAACGCCTTGAAGAAGGGCAAAGCGTGGATGATTTACTTCCAGAAGCTTTTGCGACGGCTCGTGAAGCCGCATACCGTGTGATCAATGAAAAACCTTATCCTGTACAGATCATGGGTGCGGTGGCGATGCATAAAGGCGACATCGCAGAAATGAAGACCGGGGAAGGAAAGACCCTGACGGCAACGATGGCAGTGTATTTAAACGCATTGGCCGGTAAAGGGGTCCATGTAATTACGGTCAATGAATATCTGGCAGGACGTGATGCCGCATGGATGGGGGAAATCTACCGTTTCTTAGGCTTGAGCGTTGGTGTCAATAAAAGAGAACTGAAGGCCAAGGAAAAACGCGAAGCATACGCTTGTGATATCACATATACAACCAACTCGGAATTAGGGTTTGACTATTTGCGTGACAATATGGTGACCCGTGTGGAAGATCGAGTCATGCGTGGTTTACATATGGCTATTGTCGATGAGGTCGATTCGGTACTGATCGATGAAAGCCGTACGCCGCTGATCATTTCCGGTGGAAAAAAGCAGACGGCCAACTTATACATTCAGGCCGATGCGTTTGCGAAAACACTGGTGGCTCCAGAATATGAAACCGATCGTTTTACACATGAAAAAACATTGATTTCCGGTGATTATGATATCGATGAAAAAACACGCCAGGTCATGCTGAGTGAAGAAGGGGTTCATAAGGCTGAAAAATATTTTAAGATCAAGAACCTTTACGATATAGAACACACGCAGCTGGTTCACCATATCAACCAGGCGTTAAAAGCCAACTATATTTTTACCAATGAAGTGGAATACGTTGTGAATGACGAACAGGAAATCGTGATCGTCGATCAGTTTACCGGACGCCTTATGCCTGGACGTGCCTACAGTGATGGTCTGCACCAGGCAATCGAAGCCAAGGAAGGAGTTCCTATCAAGGAAGAAACATCCACATTGGCAACGATCACATACCAGAACTTCTTCCGTCTGTATGAAAAACTGGCAGGGATGACAGGTACGGCCAAGACCGAAGAGGAAGAATTCCTTTCGACCTACAATATGAAGGTTGTCGTGATTCCAACAAACCGTCCGGTGATTCGTGAAGATCAGCCGGATGAGATCTATGCCCACAAAAGCACAAAATATAAAGCTTTAGTGGAAGAAGTCAAAAAATTATATGCCAAAGGCCAGCCGGTACTGGTTGGAACCATTGCCGTTGAAACCAGTGAGCTTATCAGTAATATGCTGAAAAAAGAAGGCATTCCTCATGAAGTGCTGAATGCGAAAAACCATGCCCGAGAAGCAGAGATCATTGCCAAGGCCGGACGTTTAAAATCCGTAACAATCGCAACGAACATGGCCGGACGTGGTACCGATATCAAATTGACCAAAGAAACCCGTGCTTTAGGTGGATTGGCCGTATTGGGTTCCGAACGTCATGAATCCCGCCGTATCGATAATCAGCTTCGTGGTCGAAGCGGACGTCAGGGAGATCCGGGATTCTCTCGTTTCTATGTATCTTTGGAAGATAACCTGATGGTTCGTTTTGGTGGGGACAAGCTCCAGAAAATGTTTGAAAAATTAGGAGATGAACAAGTTCAGTCCAAAGCGGTTACCCGTTCCATCACTATGGCGCAAAAACGTGTGGAAGGATTCAACTTTGATACACGTAAACAGCTGTTGGATTATGATGATGTATTGCGCCGTCAGCGTGAGATCATCTATGCACAGCGTAATCGTATCCTGGAAAGTGAAGAAGTGCATGAAATGGTGCATCTGATCTTTGAAAAGGCTATTGATGAAACTTTGGCAGCCAATCTTGTGGATGCCAAAAAACAGACCGTTGATCCGGCCAGCCTGTGCAAGTCTTTTGAAATCATGGGCATGCAGGAAGAAAAACAGATCAAACCATCGGAAATTGAAGGCAAGTCTTATCAGGAAATCAAAGAATATACTTTGAATAAGATCTGGAATGAATATGAAAAAGAGATCCAGCCGGTAAAGAAGCAGTTCCTTCCATTTGAAAGAACCGTTGTGCTTCGCAACATTGACCGTAACTGGATTGCTCATATCGACCGTATGGATAAATTAAGAAGTGGTATTTATTTAAGAAGTTATGCACAAAATAATCCGCTTCAACAATATGTACAGGAAGGGTTCGATATGTTCGAGGAAATGAATCGCCGTATCGATCGTGAAATCACCTTTTTCTTGTGCAAAGTAAGAATCCGCAGGGAGACAAAGGCATAATGGAACTTTATGAATTGAAACAAGGAGTCAGTACTCACCTGGAGAAGCTTCGCTCTCTGGGTGAGTCACTTTGACTTAGATCAAAAAAAGAAACAAATCGAAGAGTATGACCGCCAAACCCTGGAAGAAGGGTTCTGGTCCGATCAAAAGAAAGCACAGGCTTTGATCCGTACACGAAATTCGATCAAAGATATCGTAGATTCCTATGAAGATCTTTTGACAGAATTGGAATCGCTGGACGAAACGGCCAACGCTTTAAAAAACGATCTGGATGAAGAACTTCTGGAGTTGGCCAGTGAAGAGTATTCCGAAGTTGAAAAGAAATTCTCAACTTTTGAGATTCAGGTCTTGTTGTCTCATGAATACGATCAAAACAATGCGATCTTAGAACTTCATCCTGGAGCCGGCGGGACCGAGTCTTGTGACTGGGCAAGCATGCTGTATCGTATGTATACTCGCTATGCGGAGAAAAAAGGATGGAAAGTCACGGTGCTGGATTACCTGGCCGGGGATGAGGCCGGCATCAAAAGTGTCACTTTTTTAGTGGAAGGGGATAAAGCGTATGGCTACCTGAAAGGGGAAAAAGGGGTTCATCGCCTTGTACGTATTTCTCCATTTGATTCTGGAGCCAGAAGGCACACAAGTTTTGCTTCTTTGGAAGTGATGCCGCAGTTCAATGATGAAATTGAAATTGAGATCAAACCGGAAGATCTTCTGATTGAGACCAAACGTGCCAGCGGCGCGGGAGGGCAGCACATCAATAAGACCGACAGTGCGGTTCGCATGGTCCATAAGCCAACCGGCATTGTCGCAACATGCCAGAATGGCCGTTCGCAGCATGAAAACCGGGAGGAAGCTCTTCGTATCCTAAAGTCGCGCTTATATCAGCTGGAAATTGAAGAAAAAGAAAAGAAACTAAAAGAAATCAAGGGAGAACAGAGCGCCAATGAATGGGGATCACAGATTCGAAGCTATGTCATGCACCCTTATTCATTAGTTAAAGATGTACGAACCGGCTATGAAACCAGCCAGGTACAGTCGGTTCTGGATGGTGATCTAGATGAATTTATTTTTGCGTATTTAAAGGGCCAAATACAATGATAAAATGAAGGAAGTCAGCTTGTAAAAGCGCTTCCTTTTTTTTATACTTATTGTATGGAGGATTTTCTATGACTGAATTGCAGAAACACGCATTGAATATTCGTAAAAATATTCTGAATCAGGTCTACTGGGCCCAGTCCGGACATCCAGGCGGTTCTTTATCGGCTGCCGATATTCTGACCTATCTCTATTTTGAAGAGATGGATGTCACCATGGACAATGTAGATTCCATGGACCGTGACCG